>DATABP010000405.1:0-4395 GCA_036259515.1 Thermoanaerobaculia bacterium
TCCAACGCCTCCCGCGCCGCCTCCCCCCCGATCCGCCCCAGCGCCCACGCCGCCGCGCCGCGCACCACCGCGTCCTCGTCCTCCGCCAGCGCCCGCGCCAGCGCCCCGACGTACCGCGCCTCGCCGCGGTTGCCCATCGCGATCGCCGCGTTCCGCCGCAAGCCGGACCGGCGAGCCCGCTTCATCGCGCTGCCGCGGAACACCTCCTCGTACTCCGCCTCGCCGATCCCGAGCAGCCCCGCCAGGTCCAGCCGCCCCCGCTCCTCCGGCAGGCGCAGGTCCGGGTGCTCCGCCGGCCGGCGCCCGCCGCGGTCGGCGCGGCCCTCGAAGCGCAGGTTCCACGGGCACACCTCCTGGCAGACGTCGCAGCCGAACACCCAGTCGCCGAGGCCCGCCCGCGCCTCCGCCGGGATCGCGCCGCGGTGCTCGATCGTCCAGTAGCTGATGCAGCGGCCGGCGTCGAGCCGGTAGGGCTCGGTCAACGCGCCGGTCGGGCAGGCGTCGAGGCAGCGGGTGCAGCGGCCGCAGAGGTCGGCGAGGGGCTGGTCCGGGGCGAGGTCGAGGGTGGTGAAGACCTCGCCGAGCAGGAACCACGAGCCGTCCTCTCGCGACAGGAGGCAGGTGTTCTTGCCCGCGACGCCCAGGCCGGCGCGCGCCGCCAGCTCCCGCTCGAGCACCGGGCCGGTGTCGACGTAGGGCCGGGCGTCGGCGCCGGGGAAGGACTCGCAGACGCGGCGGGCGAGGCGGCGCAGGCGCTTGCCCATCAGGTTGTGGTAGTCGCGGCCGCGGGCGTAGCGGGCGACGCGCGGCCAGAGGTCGCCCTCGGGAGCGGGCGCCGGCTCGCCGTCGTCGCCGGCCAGCGGGTGGTAGACGAGGGCGACGCAGAGGACCGAGCGGGCGCCGGCGAGGAGATGCGCCGGCTCCAGGCGCTCGGCGACGCGCTCGGCGAGATAGCCCATCCCGGCGTGACCGCCCTCGGCCAGCCAGCGCAGGAAGACGCCGCCGCGCTCGATCGGCTCGAGCGACGCCACCCCGGCGCGGTCGAAGCCCGCCTCGAGGGCCCAGCGCCCGAGCGTTGCGCTTGTCTCGGCGCGCGTCATCGTGCCATTGTAGAGACCCCTTGGGGAAACTCGTCACGTCGCGGCCGTCGGGGCCATCGGTCCCGGGCGTCCGACCGGCGGCGCGTCCCGTTCGATGAGCACGCCGTCCCCGCACCCGAGCCGGGCGCTGCGGCCGCCCGTGACGCCGGACTCCGGCGGGCCGCACCGCACGCTCGCCCGCCGGCTGCCGCTGCTCGTGGCGCTCTTCGCCGTGGTCCAGCTCGGGCTGGTCGCCGCCACCTGGCTCGCCTTCTCGGTGACCTGGACGGTCTCGCTGCGGCTGGTGTTCCTGGTCACCGCGGCGGCTTCGCTCCTGCTCCTCGCCGTCGGCACCTGGCTGGCGCGCGCCAGCCTGCGCCAGGCGCGCGAGTGGCAGCGGGCGCTCCTCGCCTCCGAGGAGCGCTACCGCGTGCTCGCCGAGGCCTCGGCGGTGGGCATCTGGCACGTCGAGCCGGACGGCACGACGATCTACCGCAACCCGGCGATGAACGAGCTCCTCGGCATGGAGCGCGACGGCCCGCAGCGCGGGGACTCCTACCACCGCTTCTTCACCGCGGCGAGCCTCGAACGGATCGCCGAGGAGGAGCGCAAGCGCCCCTACGGCATCGCCTCGACCTACGAGGTCGAGCTGGTCGGCGCCGACGGCGTGCTGCGCCACGTGCTCCTCTCCGGCGCGCCGATCCTCGACCCCGAGGGGCGGCTGACCAGCATGATCGGCACCTGCGTCGACATCAGCGACCGCAAGCGCGCCGAGCAGGCGCTCCAGGCGAGCGAGAGCCGGCTGCGCCTCCTCGTCGAGCAGCTCCCGGCGGTGCTGTGGACGGTCGACCGCAACCTGGTCTTCACCTCGTCGTCCGGGCTGGGGCTCGCCGCGCTGTCGCTCGACGCCGACGAGGTGATCGGTCTGCGGCTGGTCGACTACTTCGGCACCGAGGAGCCCGAGCACCCGGCGATCGCCGCCCACCGCCGCGCGCTCGGCGGCGAGTCGGTCAACTACGACTTCGAGACGGGCGGGCTGTTCTTCCGCTGCCACGTGCGGCCGCTCGCCGAGGCGGGGACGGTCGTCGGCGCGATCGGCGTCGCCCTCGACCTCACCGACCGCCGCGCGATGGAGTCGCGGCTCGCCCACCTCGCCGACCACGACCCGCTGACCGACCTCGTCAACCGCCGCCGCTTCGAGGAGGAGGTGGCGGCGCTCCTCGGCCGCCCCGGCTCGCCGCGCGCCGCGCTCCTCTGGCTCGACCTCGACCAGTTCAAGGAGATCAACGACAGTCTCGGCCACCACGCCGGCGACGAGCTGCTGCGCGAGGTCGGGCGCCTCCTCCGCGCCGAGCTCCGCGCCGGCGACCTCCTGGCGCGGCTCGGCGGCGACGAGTTCGCGGTGCTCCTGCCCGACGCCGGGCGCGAGCAGGCGGTCGCCGTCGCCCAGCGCATCCTCGCCGGCCTGCGCGGCACCGCCAAGGCGATCGGCGGCCGCCCGCTCCAGGTGACCACCTCGATCGGCATCGTGCTCGCCCCCGAGCACGGCACCGCCTCGGTCGAGCTCCTCGCCAACGCCGACCTCGCGATGTACGCCGCCAAGGCCGAGGGCGGCAACCGCTGGAGCCTGTTCCGGCCGCGCCTGGGCGACGAGCGTCCGGGGCGCCAGGCCACCTGGATCGAGCGCCTGCGCCAGGCGCTCGCCGATGACGACCTGCTGCTCTACGCGCAGCCGATCGTCGACCTGTCGCGCGGCAAGATCTCGCGCTGGGAGCTGCTCTTGCGGCTGACCGGCGCCGGCGGCGAGATCGTCGAGCCGGAGGCGTTCCTCCCCGCCGCCGAGCGCTCGGACCTGATCCACGACGTCGACCGCTGGGTGGTGCGCCGGGCGATCGCGCTCCTCGCCGCCGGCGGCGGCGACTTCGCCCTCGAGGTCAACCTCTCCGGCCGCGCCTTCTCCGACCCCGAGCTCCTCCCCCTCGTCCAGCAGCAGCTCGCCGCCCGCGAGGTGGCGCCCAAGCGGCTGATCTTCGAGATCACCGAGACCGCCGCGGTCGCCGACCTCGCCCAGGCGCGGCACTTCCTGACCACCCTCCGCTCGCTCGGCTGCCGCTTCGCGATCGACGACTTCGGGATCGGCTTCTCCTCGTTCTACTACCTCAAGCACCTGCCGGTCGACTACCTCAAGATCGACGGCAGCTTCATCCGCGACGTCGGCAAGAGCCCCGGCGACGCGGCGCTGGTGCGCGCCATCGTCGAGGTCGCCCGCACGCTCGGCATCGGCACCATCGCCGAGCACGTCGAGGACGCCGAGACGGCGCTCTGGCTGCGCGACCACGGCGTCGACTACGCCCAGGGCCACTACATCGGCCCGCCGCGCCCGCTGGCGCCGGGGGCGGACGGGCCGGCGAGGCTGGTCGAGGACTTCCTGCCGCTGCGCCGGCGGGGTTGATGACCGCCCCCCGGCTCGCCGCCCGCGCCGCCCTGCTCTTCGCCGCCGTCGTCTGGGGCGCCACCTTCGTGGTCGTCGAGCGGGCGATCGACGACCTCCCCGTCCTCCACCTCCTGGCGCTGCGCTTCACGCTCGGCGCGGCGCTGCTCCTGCCGCTCGCCCTCCGGCGCGGCGGCGCCGCCGGCCTGCGCGCGGCGGCCCGCGACGGCGCGGTGGTCGGCGTCGCGCTCTTCGCCGGCTTCGCCTTCCAGACCTTCGGCCTCCTGTGGACGACGCCGTCGCGCTCGGCGTTCCTCACCGGCGTCTCGGTGCTCCTGGTGCCGGCCTTCGCCTGGATGGCCGGCGGCGGGCGGCCGCGGCCGCCCACCGTCGTCGCCGTCCTCGCCGCGGCGGCCGGGATGTGGGTGCTGTTCCAGCCGTTCTCGGGCGCGGCCGACGCGCTCGCCTTCAACCGCGGCGACGCCTTGACCCTGGGCTGCGCCGCCGCCTTCGCCGTCCACGTGCTGCTCGTCGAGCGCGCCGTCGCCCGGCACCGGGTGACGCCGCTGGCGGTGACCCAGTTCCTCGTCGTCGCCGCGTTCGCCGCGCCGTCGCTGGCGCTCGATCCGCCGGCCGCCCGCGCCTTCACCCCGGCGGCGGTCGGCGCGGTGCTGGTCACCGGCGTTCTCGGCACCGCCGCCGCCTTCGCCTGCCAGCTCTACGCCCAGCGGCGGCTGCCGGCCACCGAGGTGGCGCTGATGCTCAGCTTGGAGCCGGTGGTGGCTGCGGCGACCTCGATCCTCGTCGGCCGCGAGGAGCTCAGCGTCTCGCTGGTCGCGGGCGGCGCGCTGATCCTCGCCGGCATGCTGCTCGTCGACCTCGCCG
>DATABP010000406.1:0-3645 GCA_036259515.1 Thermoanaerobaculia bacterium
CACATTCAGCTAACCGTCTGGAGAGCGGGTGTCAAGGGAAGTGGTCGGAATCTGAGATTGCCACTACCGAAGTGGGTACGGAGGAAGTGATGCGTGTACTGGCCTGGGAAGGTAAAGATCTGACGGATCTAGGCGATGCCCTCCATGGATGCTGGCTCGACGTCGACAGCATCGAGCAGAAAGATTGCACAGCCCGAATTCGAATAACGGAACGAGCTTCTCGCCGTGCCCGTGAACGAGATTTTACGAGGCGATTGGTTATCGGTCCGATCGAGAGCATGAGGATCGACGACAGTGAACGCGTCGGATACTATGACTTCGAGGCGTTTGAATTCGACGCAAGCAGTCGACTGTTGCGCGTGAAGTGCAATATACCGGTTACTTTGGAATTTGTTACGTTGGAACTCCCGTTGGTCATCGACGTGCAGTGATCGGAGACGGAGAATCCGCAACGGTGTGAGAGCAGGACTGCCCTCTCCTGCGCGGCTCCGTCGAGTCTGAGCGGTAGGATGGGCATCTTGCGATTAGTAAAGAGGGCGATCCCTGCGAGGGCTCGTGCTCGCCTTTCTCCTGACGAGTTGCGGCACGACTCGCGTCGCTGATCGTGGCACTGATAGCTAGTGCCTGCGCGGGCTGCCATGCGATTTCGAGTCGGTCAGCCTGGAGGAAGATCGCGGCGTACTGGAGACTTGCGGTTGGGAGAACACAGCGCGATCAACGGGACCGCCAGTCAGGAGTGCCGGCTCTTTACCTCCGTTCCCTGCCGACTCCGAGCGCGAGGGGATCTGGCAGAGGACGAGAGGAGATGATCGGTGCAGCTCTGATCGTTATCGAGAACGACTTTTCGGGAAATAGCGAAAGGCGAGGGCGGTGGGATTCGAAGGCCGTGAGCCCGATCCGGTGCGTGTGCGAGCGATGATCTGATCGCCATCGACGAGCCGTCCAGACCCACCGTGGGCCCTCTGGGGATCGAACCCAGGACCGACGGATTAAAAGTCCGCTGCTCTGCCAGCTGAGCTAAGGGCCCGTGTGGGCGGCGAGTATAACCGGGCCGCGGTTGTCCTCACGGTTTGTAGAACGACGCGTCGTGCGTCAGCCCCAGGAGCGAGCGGCCCACCGTCGCCAGGATCTGGTCGTCGCTGTCGTGGCGGAGGTAGAAGGTGAGGTCGCGGAGGATGCGCTCGAGCGGGCTCGGGCGGTTGAGGGAGCGGGCGCCGCAGACGCGGATGGCGTGGTGGACGGTGTCCTCGGCGAGGTGCTCGATCAGCCAGCGGGCGCGGCTGCCGGCGATCGCCGCCTCGTCGGCGCGGCCCTCTTCCCACAGCCGGGCGACGTGGAGGAGCCAGAGGTGGGCGGTGTCGACGTCGATCGACATCTTCGCCGTGCGGTGCTGGACGTAGGGGTCGGCGCCGCGGTCGCGGGCGGCGACCTGCTCGAGGGCGATGCCGAGCGCCGCCTCCGCGGCGCCCAGGAAGCTCGCCGCGTAGTGGGGGATGAAGCGGGTCTGCCAGCCCTCCGCGAGGTAGCGGCCGGGGGCGCCGATCACCTGGTCGTCGGGGACGAAGGTGCTGTCGAAGCGCACCAGGTGGCTGGCGGTGGCGCGCATGCCGATCGGGTCCCACCAGGAGCCGTCGACGCTCACCGTCGGGTCGGCCAGGCGGCAGGCGAGGAGGAGCAGCGACTCGGGCGACGCCGTGGCGTGGCGGGCGCCGCCGGGGCCGGCGGTGTTGCACAGCAGGATCGCCCAGTCGGCGCCGGTCGAGCTGGTGGCGAACACCTTGCTGCCGCGGACGAGGTAGCCGCCGGCCACACGCTCGACGCTGGTGCCGAAGCGGCCCTCGCCGGGCTTCGCCGCCGGCGGCTCGCCGCTCCACGCCGCCCACACCTCGCCGCGCTCGACGACGCCGGCGAACCAGCGCTCTCGCTGCGCCGGGCCGGCGATGCCGTCGAGCAGCACCAGCGAGTTGGCGTGGCCCTCCCAGCAGCGGGCGAGCGCGAGGTCGGCCTTGGCGATCTCCTTGGTCATCATCCACAGCGCGAAGGCGGCGCCGTGGAGCGGGCCGACGCCGAGCCCGCCGTGGGCGCGCGGCACGGTGGGCGCGAGGAGGCCGGCGGCGAAGAGGTCGTCGAAGTCGTCGCGCGGAAACTCCGCGGCCCGGTCGTAGCGGTCGGCGCGGGGGACGAAGCGCTCGCGCGCCAGCTCGGCGGTGCGCGCGACCAGCTCGCGGTGCTCGGGCGGCAGCTCGATCTCGATCAGCGCGTGGGAGGCGGGCGGCGGGGCGCTCTCCGGCAGGGGCTCGGGAAAGGTCATCGCGTGGGCTCTCCCTCGGCCAGGAGGTCGGCCACCTCGCGGCGCGAGAACGGGAAGCGGCGCCCGGTCAGCGCCTGGAAGTGCTGGCGGGTCTGAGCATAGAGCACGTCGTTGCCGTCGACGACGGCGAGGCCGCGGGCGCGGGCGCGGGCGACGAGCGGCGTCGTGCCGGCGCCGTAGACGTGGTCGACCACGGCGCCGCCCGCCGGCAGCTCCTCGACCGCGAACGGCGGCTCCTCGCCGGCGCGGCCCAGCGGGGTGGCGTTGATCAGCACGTCGAAGCCGCGGAGCGACAGCCGGGCGAGCGGCACGAACGGCATCCCAAGGCTCTTCGCAACCCGCCGGCCGCGGTCGACGCTGCGGTTGGCGAGCGTCACCCGCGCCCCGGCCCGCTCGAGCGCCGCCGCCGCCGAGCGCCCGGTGCCGCCCACCCCCACCAGTGCCACCCGCGCGCCGGCCACCGTCGCGCCGAGCCGGCGCAGGTTGTCGAGCACCCCGGCGGGGTCGGCGCTGCCCGCGCGCCAGCCGGCGGGGCGGCCGTCGCGGCCGGTGACCGGCACCAGGTAGTTGGCGGCCTGCGAGCGCGCCACCACGCCGCGCTGGAGCCGCGCCACGTCGAGCGCCCGTCCCTTGTGCGGCGAGGTGACGATCAGCCCGGCGAGCGGCAGCCCGAGCGCGGCGAGGCGGCCGTCCTCGACCAGCCCGCGCCAGGCCTCCTCGAAGCCGCCGGCGGCGACCGGCAGCGGCACGTGGAGCGCGTCGATCCCCAGCCGCCGCAGCGCCGCGTTGTGGAGCCGCGGCGCCCGCGAGTGGATCGACGCCTGGCCGGCGATGGCGTAGAGGCGCGAGGCGGGGGCGAGCCGCGGCAGGTCGAAGTCGCGCACCAGGCGCGCGGCGGCGATGGCGTCGCCGTTGACCGGGGCGAGCGGCGCGAACACCGCCGGCGCGCCCAGCCGCGGGGCGACGAGCCGGCTCCAGAACCCGGCGGCGCCGGCGGCGAAGGCGACGAGGTCGTCCCGACCGGCGGCGGAGAGCAGCGCCAGGACCGGCAGCGCGTCGGCGGGGGAGGCGGCGTCGATCGACAGTCGGTAGAGCGCCGCCGGCGTGGCGGTCAGTCGCGCCAGCCGGTGCGCCAGCTCGTCGCGGTCGGCCGCCGCTCCGTGGTGGGCGACGACCCGGCGTGCGGGCGGCAGCGCGGCGAGGAGCGACGGCTCGGCGTCGCGCTCCGCCCGCACGCCGGGTCGTCGCCCACCACGGAGCGGCGGCCGACCGCGACGAGCTGGCGCACCGGCTGGCGCGACTGACCGCCACGCCGGCGGCGCTCTACCGGCTGT
>DATABP010000407.1:0-7567 GCA_036259515.1 Thermoanaerobaculia bacterium
GGAGGCCGTCCCGGGCGGGGCGCCTCCGCTTCTTCGTTGTGGGGCAGCGCTCGGTCGGCCCTCAGTGCGTGCCGGGGCCGTGGTAGGTCTTCTCGCCGGCCTCGATCGCCACCTCCAGCCGGTTCTGCCGCGGCGGCAGCGGGCAGGTGGCGAAGGGGGTGAAGGCGCAGGGCGGGTTGTACGCCTTGTTGAAGTCGACCACCACCCGCCCGTCCGGCCCGGGCTTCTCGGCGTAGAGGTAGCGGCCGGCGCCGTAGGTGGTGTCGCCGGTCGTCGCGTCGGAGAAGATCAGGAACAGCTCGTCCCCGGCGTCGAGCGCCTCCAACCGGTGCGTCTCGCCGCCGGCCTCGAACGCCACCGTGCCCGCCGCCACCGCCTCCTGGGTGCCGCCGGCGTAGTCGGCGACCTCGACGTCGCGCGGCGGCTCGTAGGGCTCGAACCGCGCCTCGACCCGCCAGCGCCGGTCGACCGGGAACCGCTCGATGCCGGCGAACCCGGTGCGCGACGGCGCCGCGGTGTCCTTCACCCGCACCCCCACCCGCTCGCCGCGCTCGATGACGTAGAACGACAGCGTCCCCAGCTCGACCTCCGTCGGCTCCTCGGCGGCGTCCGAAATCATCTCCAGGTCGCGCACCGGCTCCCCGTCGTGCGTCGCCTCCACCCCCGGCAGCACCTGGAGCCGCACCTCGGCGCCCTGCCGCGTCAGCGTCCCCACCCGCAGCGGCGCCGAAGAAGGCAGCACCACGTCCGCCACCGGCTCCGAGCCGACCGAAGCCTCCCCCTCCGGCAACCAGTGCAACCCGGCGAGCGACAACCACCCGCCCTCGGCGCGGAGACGCTCGACCCGGTCGGCGTGCCAGGCGTCGATCTCGGCGGCGTAGGAGGCGTCGGAGGTGGGGGCCTCGGTCCCTTCTTCGACGGCGGCCGGCTGCTCGGCTTCCCGCGGAGCGCACCCGGCCACGGGCAGCAAAGAGATCAGCAAGAGGGGGAGACAGACGAATCCACGCATCACACCTCCAACCGCCGGGCACTCGTCCCGCCGGACGTTGTCATCGACCACCTCCGGCCACTCTACCCGCCGTCCGGCCGGGCCTCGGCACTCCCTCCGCCCGCCCTACGGGTAGTACCCCTGCATCGTCTTGATCTCCACCCCCGGCCGCGCCACCCGCACCTCCACCCGCCGGAACTCCGTGTCCCCCGACGTGTTCGCCGACTGATAGGCGATCAGGTACTTCGAGCGCAGCTCCTGCTCGATCGCGGCGTACACCGCGGGGAGCTCGGCGGCGGTGGTGAGGAAGCCGCGGCCGCCGGTGGCCTCGGCGAGCGTGGTCAGCCGCTTGTGGGCCGCCTCGTCGAGCGCGATGGTGTAGACCGTCACCCCGGCGCGGCGCGCGTACTCCAGCGCCTGCTCCCAGGTGAAGCGCGAGCTCTCGTCCTTGCCGTCCGAGAGCACCAGCATCGCGCGCTGACCCTTGACCCCGTTGAACTGGTAGAGGCCGAAGACCAGCGCGTCGTAGAGCGAGGTGCCGCGCTCGGCGTCGACGCCGGAGAGGCCGGCGCCGATCGCGGAGAGGTCGTTGGTGAACTTGACCGCCAGGTTGGGGTGGTCGTTGAAGGTGATCACCGCGGCGCGGTCCTTGGGCTCGATCGTCGCCTCGAGGAAGCCGACGGCGGCGTCGCGGGCGCCGGCCAGCCGCTCCTCCATCGAGGCCGAGACGTCGAGCAGCACGGTGACGTGGACCGGCAGGTCGCGCACCGTCTCGAAGCGCGCGATCTCCTGCGCCACGCCGTCCTCGAGCACGGTGAGGTCGGCGCGGCCGATGCCCTCGACCGGGCGGCCCTCGCGGTCGAGCGCGGTGGCGTAGAGCTCGACGAACTGGACGTCGAGCTCCTCCAGGTAGTCCGGCGCGTTGACGAAGACGAGGTCCTCGGTCGAGTTGCCGTCGGTGAGGTAGGCGACGGCGCGGAGGTAGGCGATCTCCCCCTCCGCGGGGACGATCACCGGCTGCGTCCACGGCTCCTGGTAGAGGGTGGCGATCCGCGTCTCGTTCCAGAAGAGCTCGACCCGCTCGACGGTCTTCCCGTCCGGCACCTGGACCTCGGCCTCGGCGGTCAGGCTGTCGCGGTAGGTCTTTCCCGCCCGCGGCTCGACCAGCTCGACGGCGAAGCGGTTGGCGCCGGCGTTGATCAGCAGCGTGTCGCGGGCCAGCTCGGCCCCCTCGGCGTCGTAGGCGATCGCCTCCAGCGTCCGCGGGTGCGGCACCGGCCCCAGGTCGAGCTCGACCGAGTAGGGCGGCCGCGTCTTGGTCAGCACCGTGTCGCCGTCGAGCGCGAAGGCGACGCGGGCGACGCCGTCGCCGCCGCTCAGGGTGTCGAAGCGCACGTAGCCGGTCTGGATGGCGTCGCGCGGCGGCACGATCTGGAGCGCCGTCTCGCCGGCGTCGAGGAAGGCGTTGGCCTCGGCGAGGAGGCGCGCCGTCTCCGGGTCCTCCGGCGGAGGCGGCGGCATCGCGCCCTCGACCTCGGGGACGGCGATCTCGCGCTCGGCGCGGAAGAAGCCGCCGCCGTTGAGGTCCTCGAGCCGCACCACCAGCCGGTAGTCGCCGGGGCGGAGGTAACGGTGGAAGACGAGCGGCAGGGCGTCGCCGTGGCCGTTGGCGGTCGCGCCGCCGGCGGCCGCGCCGTTCTCCGCCGTGGCGACCGCCGGCTCCGCCGCCGCCGCGCCGTCGACCGGCAGGTCGAAACGGTAGCGGAAGCTGTCGAACAGCTCGCCCTCGCGCAGCACCTCGCCGATCAGCACGAAGTTGTGGGTGCGCGAGCCGGCGAGCTCGGCGACCGCCGCCGCCTGCCGCGGCACCGCCAGGGTGCCCTCGAGCACGGTGCGGCTCTGGTGGCGGCCGGGGAAGGCGAGCGCCAGCTCGGCGGGGAGCGCGCGGGCGTCGGGCGGCAGCTCGGTGCTGTAGGAGGCGAAGGTCTCGACCCACTCGCTCTGCTCCAGCTCCGGCCGCTCCTCGATGCGCCCGAGCAGCGTCTCGTAGCCGAGCTGACCCTCGGCCAGCACCCGCCCGAGCGCCGCGGCGATCGCCTCGCCGTCCTTGCACTCGTACTGCACCTGGCGCAGGAGGCCGCCGTAGTCCTGGGCGTCGCGCCGGCCGCCCATCAGCGTGTCGAAGAGCTGGTCGATGCCCTCGAACGGCCGCCACAGCCGATAGCGGCTCCCCTCGCGGTAGAAGATCAGCACGAACTCGTAGGGGAACTGCGGGCTCGCGGCGTAGAACCAGATCTCGAGCGGCTTGAACAGGTTGCAGCGCACCTCGACCAGCCCGTGCGGGCGGCCGTTCAGGAGCAGCATCCGCGAGCGGTCCTCGTCCATGCCCCCGTACTCGTTCCTGGCGACGAGCACCCGCTCCTCGTACGAGTCCTGGTACTCGTTGCGCGCGGTGTCCTGGTAGGGGTCGCGCACCCGCCAGAAGCGCTTGACGAAGGCGTCGCGCTGGTAGTCCTCGGCGAGCGCCAGGAACGCCGTCAGCTCCTCGTCCTGGATGATCAGCTCGACCTCTTCGAGCCAGGTGCGGTACTGCGCCGGCAGCGCGGCGATCGCCTTCTCCTGCTCCTTCGTGTACTCGGCCGCCGCCGGCGGCGCGGCGGCGAGGAGGACGGCGAGGGCGAAGAGGGCGGCGCGGGCGGCGGCGGGGGCTTTCCGGGAGCGACTTGCGGAGGGGTGGGAGGTCATCGCGCGGGTTCCGGTCGGGACGGCGGTTGGCCTGGGTGAAGGTATTCAACGCCGGTGCCGGCGGAGGCGATTCCGGCGGGCGGTGGAGCGGCGCGCCCAGCCGGTGGTCTATGGTGGAAATATGTGGACAAAAGTGGGAGCACGTGGTACCGTGTTGCCTCAAATCCCTGCCGTTGTGGGGGAGGGCGCATGTTCCGCGGAAGCTCGCCGGCGAAGATCGACGACAAGGGGAGGCTCAAGGTGCCGACCGCCTTTCGCCAGCACCTCGAGGAGCGCTGGGGCGAGGAGCTGTTCGTCACCAGCGTGTCCGGCGACTCCGCGCTCGTCTACCCGCTGCCGGTGTGGGAGGAGATCGAGGCGCGGCTGCAGTCGATGCCGTCGACGCACCGCGCCAGGAACCGTTACCTCGAGCGGGTGAGCTACTTCGGCCAGCAGGTGCGGCTCGACGCCCAGGGCCGCATCGTCCTGCCGTCGATCCTGCGCACCAGCGCCGGGATGGACGGCGACGTGGTGGTCAGCGCGCAGATCGACCACCTGGTGGTGTGGAACCGCGAACGCTTCGAGCGCCGGCTCGCCGAGGAACCCTTCACCGAGGAGGACTTCGGTGCGCTGAGCTCGGCTGGGATCTGAACGGGCCGCCCAGGCGGCCGACGACGACGACGAAGGACTTGGGGTCGACCCCCGGTGAGCCATTGGATGCGACGCACATCCCGGTCCTGCTCGAAGAGAGCCTCGACGCCCTCGATCCGGGGCGCGGCGGGCTCTTCGTCGACGCCACTCTCGGCCTGGGCGGCCACGCCGAGGCGCTCCTCGACCGCTTCGACGCCGCGCGCCTCCTCGGCCTCGACCGCGATCCCGACGCCCGCGCCGCCGCCGCCGCGCGGCTGGCCCGCTTCGGCGACCGCGCCCGCGTGGTCGCCGGCAACTTCCATCGTCTCGCCGAGGCGGTGGGCGACGCCGCGCCGGTGGCCGGCGTGCTCGCCGACCTCGGCGTCTCGTCGCTCCAGCTCGACACCGCCGCCCGCGGCTTCTCGTTCCGCCGCGAGGGGCCGCTCGACATGCGCATGGGCGGCAGCGATCTCACCGCCGAGGACGTCGTGAACCGCTATCCGGAGGCCGACTTGGAGAGGATCTTCAGGGAGTACGGGGAGGAGAGGCAGGCGCGGCGGATCGCCCGCGCGGTGGTCGAGGAGCGCCGCCGGACGCCGCTCGGCACCACCACCCAGCTCAAGGCGCTGATCGACCGCGCCAAGGGGCTGGAGCGGGCGGCCGACGGGCGCGGCCGGGCGCGCGAGGGGCGGGTCGACCCGGCCACCCGGGTGTTCCAGGCGCTGCGTATCGAGGTCAACCAGGAGCTCGCCGGGCTCGCCGGGTTCATCGACCAGGCGGTGCGCATGCTGGCCACCGACGGGCGGCTGGTGGTCATCTCGTACCACAGCCTGGAGGACCGCATCGTCAAGAACCGCCTGCGCGACCTCGGCCGCGGCGAGGTCGACCGGGTGACCGGCCGGCCGCTCGCCGAGACGAAGCTGATCGAGGTGCTGACCAGGAAGCCGGTGCGCCCGAGCGAGGGCGAGGTGCGCGCCAACCCCCGTTCCCGCTCGGCGCGGCTGCGCGCCGCCCGCCGCACCTGAGCCGATCCGAGAGCCCCCGACGAGCCCGATGCGCGCCGCCACCTACGCCTCGCACCGACCGGTGGAGAACGCCTGGCTGGTGCGCGAGCGCGACCGCCGGCGGTTCCGCGAGCTGGCACTCGTCCTGCTCGCCGTGGGCAGTGTCGTGCTGGCCCTCCTGGCGTACATCTGGCTCAACGTCCGGGTCCTCGACGCCGCCTATCGCATCGACGAGCTGGAGGGGACGCTGCGGGACCTCGAGCGGCGCCGCGCCGTGCTGGCGCTCGAGGAGGCGCGGGCGACCGCGCTGCCGGTGGTCGAGGCGCGCGCCGCCGCCGAGCTGGGCATGGTTCCCGCCGCCGCCTCGCGGACGCTGACCTGGGAGGCGCTGGCCGCCGAGCCCGCCGCCGCCCCGGAGGCGGCGCCGTGAAGGGGCGGCTGATCCTGGTGCTGGTCGCCGCTGGGCTGTGGACGGCGGCGGTCGGCGTCCGCCTCTACGCCCTCCAGGTCGTCGGGCACGAGGAGTACCTCGCCCGGGCGGCGCGGCAGCAGCGCCTGGTCGTCGAGCTCGAGCCGCCGCGGGGCGCCTTCTACGACGCCCGTGGCCGCGAGCTGGCGGTGTCGGTCGAGGTCGACTCGGCGTGGGCCGACCCGCGGCAGGTCGCGGACCCGGCGGCGGCGGCGCGGGCGATCGCCGAGGTCGTCGGCGGCGACCCGGCGGCGCTCGCCGCGCGGCTCGCCGAGGACCGCGAGTTCGTGTGGGTGGCGCGGCAGCTCGACCGCGGCGACGCCGAGCGGCTCGCCTCCCTGGCGCTCTCCGGCGTCGGCTTCCTCAAGGAGTACAAGCGCTACTACCCGATGGGCCAGCTCGCCGCCCAGGTGCTCGGCTACGCCGGCATCGATCAGCAGGGGCTGGCCGGCCTCGAGCACGCCGCCGACGAGCTGGTCGCCGGCCGGCAGGGCACCAAGACGCTGCGCCGCGACGCCCGCCGCGGCACCGCCGCCTCGCCCCTCTTCGGCGGCAGCGAGCCGCGTCCGGGCTCGAGCCTCCACCTCACCTTGGACGCCACCATCCAGCACCTCGCCGAGCGGGCGCTGGCCGAGGGCGTGGAGTCGTCGGGCGCCGAGAGCGGCTCGCTGGTCCTCCTCGACCCGCGGAACGGCGCCGTGCTGGCGATGGCCTCGTACCCCACCGTCGACCTCAACCGCTTCCCGGAGTCGTCGCCCGGCACCTGGCGCAACCGCGCCATCCTCGACGCCTACGAGCCGGGATCGACCTTCAAGATGGTCACCGCGGCGGCGGCGCTGGAGGCGAACCGCGTCGACCCCTCCGACGTCTTCGACTGCGAGATGGGCGGCATCACGCTCGCCGGCGTGCGCATCCGCGACCACAAGCCCTTTGGCCGGCTGACGCTGACCGAGGTGATCGCCCGCTCGTCGAACGTCGGGGCGATCAAGGTCGGGCTGGCGGCGGGGGAGGAGCGGTTGGCGGCGGCGATCTCCGCCTTCGGCTTCGGGCGGCCGACCGGCGTCGAGCTGCCCGGCGAGAGCGGCGGCGAGGTGCGCCCGGTCGAGCGCTGGTGGCCGCTGACCAAGGCCTACTTCTCGTTCGGCCAGGGGCTGACCGTCACCCCGCTCCAGCTCGCCAACTCCTTCGCCGCGGTGGCCAACGGCGGCACGCTGTGGCGGCCGCGGGTGATCGCCGCCGTCGAGTCGCCGGAGGGCGAGGTCCGCGTGGCGCCGGCGGAGGCGCTCGGCCGGCCGGTGTCCGCCGCCACCGCGCGCCAGCTCGAGCGGATGATCGAGGCGGTGGTCGCCGGCGGCACCGGGCGGCGGGCGGGGATCGCCGGCTACCGCGTCGCCGGCAAGACCGGCACGGCGCAGAAGGCCGATCCGGGCGGTGGCGGCTACTCGGCGACCCGCTTCGTCGCCAGCTTCGTCGGCTTCGCCCCCGCGCGCGATCCGCGGCTGGTCGGCGTGGTGGTGCTCGACGAGCCGTGGCCGCGCTACCACGGCGGCGAGGTGGCGGCGCCGGTGTTCGCAGCCGCCGTCGAGCCGGCGCTCGTCTACCTCGGCGTGCCGCCGTCGGCCCCCGACGAGCCCGAGGCCCCGGACGGCCTCGACGCTCCGGTGCCGGACGAGCCGCGCTTCGAAGGCCCGGAGGTGGCGCTGCCGGTGCTCGCCCGCGCCGAGCTCGAGCTGCCGCCGGCGGGCGGGGCGA
>DATABP010000408.1:0-11411 GCA_036259515.1 Thermoanaerobaculia bacterium
CGGCCCACCGCCGCCACCTCGGGCGCCAGCAGGCTGGCGATGCGCTCGACCTCGGTGCTGCGGTCGAGGGTGAACTGGTCGATCGCCTCCGCCTTGGCGCGCCCCAGCGCCCGCAGGCTGTCGAGGGTGGCCGCCTCCCAGGCCTGGAGCATCGCCGCGTAGTGCCACCAGGTGAGGAGCGCCGGCGGCAGCACCGAGAACGCGAGGAGCAGGAGGAGGAGCTTGCTCCGCCAGGTGCGGAAGCGGTTGCGGCGGGCGCGGCGGCGCTCTCTCATCGCCTCGCCCTCCGCTCGGCCGCGGCCGGCTTCGCCAGCTCGCCCAGGAGCGCGCCGATCTCGCCCACCGGCAGGACGTGGGCGACCGCGGTGCGCGCCATCGCCGCCCGGCCGGCGACCGGCGACGCCGCCGTCTCCGGGTCCTCGACCACCGTCACCCCGCCGTGCGCCGCCACCGCCGCGATCCCCGCCGCGCCGTCGTCGCTCGAGGCGGTCAGGAGCACCGCGGCGAGCCGCTGCCCGTAGGCCTCGGCGGCGGACTCGAAGAGCACGTCGATCGACGGCCGGGCGAAGGTCACCGGGCCGTCGACCGAGAGCGCGAAGGTGCCCTCGCCCTCGACCAGCAGGTGGTAGTCGGCCGGCGCCACGTAGACGGTGCCGGGCTCGATCGGCTCCTTGTCGTCCGGCTCGCGCACGGCGAGCGAGGTCTTGCGGCCGAGGAGCGCGGTGAGCCGGGACTCGGCGTCCGGCCGCCGGTGCTGGGCGACGGCGATCGGCACCGCGAAGCCGTCGGGCAGCCCGGCGAGGAGCGCCTGGAGCGCCGCCAGCCCGCCCAGCGAGGCGCCGACGACGACCAGGTCGAGCGCCATCAGCGCACCCTCCGGTAGAGCCGCCGCGGCTCGTCGATCACCTCGAAGCAGCCCTCGCAGGGCGCGAAGCGCAGCGTCTCCCGCAACCCGAGGGCGAGGACGCCGAACATCGCCAGGCTGTCGTGGAGCAGACCGATCACCCGGTCGCGCAGCCCCTTGTCGAAATAGATCATCACGTTGCGGCAGAGGATGAGGTGGAACTCGTTGAACGAGCCGTCGGAGACCAGGTTGTGGGGCGAGAAGACGATGTGCCGCCGGAGGTCCTCGCGGACGATGGCATTCGCCGAGTCCGCCGTGTAGTAGGAGGAGAAGTCGGCGCGGCCGCCGGACTGGTGATAGGCGGCGGTGTAGCCGCGGAGGGCGCGCAGCGGGTAGACGCCGCGGCGGGCGACGTCGAGGAGCTCGTCGGAGAGGTCGGTCGCATAGATCCGGCAGCGCGGCAGGAGGCCCTCCTCGTGGAGCACGATCGCCAGCGAGTAGACCTCCTCGCCGGTGGAGCAGCCGGCGTGCCAGACGCGCACGAACGGCCAGGTGCGGAGGAGCGGCACCACCTTCTTGCGCAGCAGCAGGTAGACGTCCGGGTCGCGGAACATGCCGGTGACGTGGACCGAGAGGGTGGAGACGAAGCGGCGGATGGCGCCCGGGTCGTGGAGCAGCCGGTCCTGGAGCGCCGACAGCGTCGGCACCCCCTCCTCCTGCATCGCGCGGCGCAGCCGCCGGCGCAGCGACGCCGCCGCGTAGTGGCGGAAGTCGTAGCCGTGGCGGCGGGCGACGGCGGCGAGCAGGAGCTCGGTCTCGAGCTCCTCGAGCTCGGCCGGCCCGGTGTCCTCGGCGGCGGCGGTCGCTGCGGCCATCGCGGTCGCGCTCACCGGTAGAGCCACACCCGCAGGAGCGACACCAGTTGATCGGGGTCGACGGGCTTCGTCACGTAGTCCGAGCAGCCGACCTGGATGCACTTGTCGCGGTCGCCCTTCATCGCCTTGGCGGTCAGCGCGATGACCGGCAACTGGCGCAGCGCCGGGTCCTGGCGGATGCGGCGGGTGGCCTCGTAGCCGTCCATCTCCGGCATCATGATGTCCATCAGCACCACGTCCACGTCGCCCTCCTCGCCCAGCTTGTCGAGGGCGGCGCGGCCGTTCTCGGCGTAGACGACGCGCATCTCGTGCTGCTCCAGGACGCTGGTGATGGCGAAGATGTTGCGCACGTCGTCGTCGACCACCAGCACCTTCTTGCCCCGGAGCGCCGGATCGCCGAGGGCGAGGCTCCGCAGCATCTTGCGCTTGCGCTCCGGCAGGTTGGCCTCGACGCGGTGGAGGAAGAGCGCCGTCTCGTCGAGCAGCCGCTCGGGCGAGCGGACGTCCTTGACGATCACCGTCTCGGCGAGCTGGTGGAGCGCCGTCTGCTCCTCGGGCGGCAGCTCCATCCCGGTGTAGACGATGATCGGCAGCCGCTTCTTCGCCGGGTCCTCCTTGACCCGGCGGATCAGCTCGGTGCCGGCGATGCCGGGCAGCCGGAGGTCGAGCACCATGCAGTCGAACGACTCGTGGGCGAGCGCCTCGAGCGCCTCCTCGCCGGAGGACACCGCGGTGGTCTCGACGTCGCCGTTGCCGATCAGCTCGAGGATCGCCTGCCGCTGCACGTCGTCGTCCTCGACCACGAGGAGCTTCTTGACCCGGCGGGCGAGGAACTGCTGGATCTCGCCGAGCGCCGCCGCCAGCGCCTCGCGCTCGACCGGCTTCTCGAGCACCGCCACCGCACCGCGCTCGAGCCCGCGCCGCTCCTCGCCGCCGTAGGCCGAGATGATGTGGACCGGGATGTGGCGGGTGTCGGAGTCGTGCTTGAAGCGGTCGAGGAGCACCCAGCCGTCCATGTCCGGCAGGTTGAGGTCGAGGGTGATGGCGTCGGGCTTGAGGCTCTTGGCGATCTCCAGCGCGTCGCCGCCCTCGAGCGCCACGACGCCGCGGAAGCCCTGCTCGCGCGCCTGGTCGAGCAGCATGCGGGCGAAGGTCTCGTCGTCCTCGACGATCAGCAGCACCCGCTCGCCGGGCTCGATGGCGTAGCGGTCGTCGGGGATCGAGCGGCGGGCGTCGGGGAGGGCGGGCACCTCCTCCCTCTCCGCCTCGCGCGCCGCCGTCTCGCGCGCCGCCGCCTCGCGCGCCGAGCGCCGGGTGGGGGCCAGCGGGCGGTCGGCCATGCGCGCCCGCGGCGCGTGGCGGAGCGGCAGCCAGAGGGTGAACGTGCTGCCCCGGCCGGGCTCGCTGTCGAGGGTCAGCTCGCCGCCCAGGAGGTGGGCGATCTCGCGGCTGATCGCCAGCCCGAGGCCGGTGCCGCCGTACTTCCGGCTGGTGCCGCCGTCGGCCTGCTGGAACGCCTCGAAGATGATCTGCTGCTTGTCCTTCGGCACCCCGATGCCGGTGTCGGAGACGCGGAAGGCGACCACCGGGCCGTCGCCCGCCACCCCCGCCGGCGCGCGGTCGCGGCCGACCGTCTCGACCGAGAGCGCCACCTGGCCCTCCTCGGTGAATTTGATCGCGTTCGACAGCAGGTTGCGCAGCACCTGGCGGAGGCGCATGTCGTCGGTGACGATCGACACCGGCAGGCCGTCGGCGCACTCGATGGAGAGCGCCAGCCCCTTCTCCTCGGCGATCTGGCGGAACGAGCGGTCGACGTACTCGTCGAGCGCCGCGAAGCGCACCTCCTCGATCGACAGCGCGATGGTGCCGGACTCGATCTTCGCCAGGTCGAGGATCTCGTTGATCAGGGCGAGGAGGTCGGCGCCGGCCTGGTGGATCGTCTCGGCGTACTGCACCTGCTTGCCGTCGAGGTTGCCCTGCGGGTTGTCCGAGAGCTGGCGCGAGAGGATCAAGAGGCTGTTGAGCGGCGTCCTCAGCTCGTGCGACATGTTGGCCAGGAACTGGCTCTTGTACTTCGAGGTCAGCGCCAGTTGCTCGGCCTTCTCCTCCAGTTCCTGGCGCGCCATCTCGACCTCGCGGTTCTTGCGCTCCACCTCGTCCTTCTGGGCGGTGAGCTGGCGCGCCTTCTCCTCGAGCTCCTCGTTGGTCTGCTGCAGCTCCTCCTGCTGGGTCTGGAGCTCCTCGGCCATCGACTGGCTCTGGCGCAGGAGCTCGTCGGTGCGCATCGTCGCCTCGATGGTGGCGACGACGATGCCCAGGCTGTCGAGGAGCTGGTCGACGAAGGCGAGCTGGATGTCGTTGAAGGCCTGGAAGGTGGCGAGCTCGATCACCCCCTTGACCTCGCTCTCGAAGAGGATCGGCACCACCACGATGTTGCGCGGCGCCGACTCGCCGAGCGCCGAGCTGACCGTCACGTAGTCGCGCGGCACGTCGGTGATCAGGATGCGCTTCTTCTCGAGCGCCGCCTGGCCGACCATGCCCTCGCCCAGCTCGAAGCGGCTCGCCAGGTGCTTCCGCTCGCTGTAGGCGTAGGAGGCGAACAGCTTGAGCACCGTGCGGTCGTCCTCGCGCTCGGCCATGTAGAAGGCGCCGTGCTGCGCGTCGACCAGCCCGGCGAGCTCGGAGAGCACCTGCCGGGCGACGGTCAACAGGTCGCGCTGCCCCTGCAGCATGCGGGTGAAGCGGGCGAGGTTGGTCTTCAGCCAGTCCTGCTCCTCGTTGGCCCGCGTCGTCTCGCGCAGGGTGCGGATCATCTGGTTCAGGTTGTCCTTGAGCACCAGGACCTCGCCGCGCGCCTCGACGTCGATCGACTGGGTGAGGTCGCCCTTGGTCACCGCCGTCGCCACGTCGCCGATCGCCCGCACCTGGCGGGTGAGGTTGCCGGCCAGCTCGTTGACGTTGCGGGTGAGGTCGCGCCAGATGCCGGCGGCGCCGGGGACGTCGGCCTGGCCGCCGAGCTTGCCCTCGACGCCGACGTCGCGGGCGACGCCGGAGACCTGGTCGGCGAAGGTGGAGAGGGTGACCGTCATGTCGTTGATCGTCTCGACCAGGGTGGCGATCTCGCCGCGGGCGTCGAGCCGCAGCTCCTGCTTGAGGTCGCCGTTGGCGACCGCGGTGACCACCCGCGCGATGCCGCGCACCTGCTCGGTCAGGTTGCGCGCCATCACGTTGACGTTGTCGGTCAGCTCGCGCCAGGTGCCGGAGACCCCCTTGACCTGCGCCTGGCCGCCGAGCATCCCCTCGGTGCCCACCTCGCGCGCCACCCGGCTCACCTCGTCGGCGAACGAGGAGAGCTGGTCGACCATGGTGTTGATCGTCTCCTTGAGCTCGAGCAGCTCGCCGCGCACCTCGACGGTGATCTTGCGCGACAGGTCGCCGGTCGCCACCGCCGTCGTCACCCCGGCGATGTCGCGCACCTGGTTGGTCAGGTTCGAGGCCATCAGGTTGACGCTGTCGGTCAGCTCGCCCCAGATGCCGGAGACGCCCTTGACCAGCGCCTGGCCGCCGAGCTTGCCCTCGTCGCCCACCTCGCGCGCCACCCGCGTCACCTCGTCCGCGAACGAGGAGAGCTGGTCGACCATCGTGTTGATGGTGTTCTTCAGCTCGAGCAGCTCGCCGCGCACCTCGACGGTGATCTTGCGCCCCAGGTCGCCCTGCGCGATGGCGGTCGACACCGACGAGATGTCGCGCACCTGGTTGGTCAGGTTCGAGGCCATCAGGTTGACGTTGTCGGTCAGCTCCTTCCAGGTGCCGCGCACGCCCTCGACCGACGCCTGGCCGCCGAGCTTGCCCTCGGTGCCCACCTCGCGCGCCACGCGGGTGACCTCGTCGGCGAAGGCGGAGAGCTGGTCGACCATCGTGTTGATGGTGTTCTTGAGCTCGAGGATCTCGCCCTTGGCGTCGACCACGATCTTCTTCCGCAGGTCGCCCTCGGCGATGGCGCGCGAGACGGTGGAGATCGAGCGCACCTGCTCGGTCAGGTTGGTGGCCATCGAGTTGACCGCGTCGGTGAGGTCGCGCCAGGTGCCGGAGACGCCGCGCACGTCGGCCTGCCCGCCGAGCTTGCCCTCGACGCCGACGTCCGAGGCGAGCCGGGTGACCTCCTCGGCGAACGAGGAGAGCTGGTCGACCATCGTGTTGATGGTGTTCTTGAGCTCGAGGATCTCGCCCTTGGCGTCCACCACGATCTTGCGCGTCAGGTCGCCCTTGGCCACCGAGGTCGTCACCTCGGCGATGTCGCGCACCTGGTCGGTGAGGTTGGCGGCCATCAGGTTGACGTTCTCGGTGAGGTCCCTCCAGGCGCCGCGCACGCCCTCGACCTCGGCCTGGCCGCCGAGCTTGCCCTCGACGCCCACCTCGCGCGCCACCCGCGTCACCTCGGCGCCGAAGGCGTTGAGCTGGTCGACCATCGCGTTGAGGGTCGACTTGAGGTCCTGCATCTCGCCGCGGGCGTCGACGGTGATCTTCTTCGACAGGTCGCCGCCGGCCACCGCGCGGGCGACGTCGGCGATGTTGCGCACCTGGTTGGTCAGGTTCGAGGCCATCGAGTTGACGTTCTCGGTCAGCTCCTTCCAGATGCCCGAGACGTCGCGCACCACCGCCTGACCGCCGAGCACCCCCTCGGTGCCCACCTCGCGCGCCATCCGCGTCACCTCGTCGGCGAACGACGACAGCGAGTCGACCATCGCGTTGATGGTGTTCTTGAGCGCCAGGAGCTCGCCCTTGACCTCGACGGTGATCTTGCGCGAGAGGTCGCCGTTGGCCACCGCCGTCGTCACCTCGGCGATGTCGCGCACCTGATCGGTCAGGTTGCGGCCCATCAGGTTGACGTTGTCGGTCAGCTCCTTCCAGATGCCGGAGACGTCCTTGACCTCCGCCTGGACGCCGAGCGTGCCCTCGGTGCCGACCAGCCGCGCCACCCGCGTCACCTCGGCGGCGAAGTGGGAGAGCTTGTCGACCGTCGCGTTGATCGTGCTCTTGAGGGTCAGGATCTCGCCCTGGGCGTCGACGGTGATCTTCTTCGACAGGTCACCCTCGGCGACGGCGGTGATCACCTCGGCGATGTTGCGCACCTGGTTGGTCAGGTTGAGCGCCATGAAGTTGACGTTCTGGGTCAGCTCGCGCCACACCCCGGAGACCTCGGCGACCTCCGCCTGGCCGCCGAGCACCCCCTCCGAGCCCACCTGCCGCGCCACCCGCGTCACCTCGTCGGCGAACGACGAGAGCTGGTCGACCATCGTGTTGATGGTGTTCTTGAGCTCCAGCATCTCGCCCTTGACCTCGACGGTGATCTTCTTGCCGAGGTCGCCCTTGGCGATCGCCGTCGACACCTCGGCGATGTTGCGCACCTGGAGGGTGAGGTTGTTGGCCATGAAGTTGACGTTCTCGGTCAGCTCCCGCCAGACGCCGGAGACCCCCCGCACCTGCGCCTGGCCGCCCAGCCGCCCCTCGGTGCCCACCTCGCGCGCCACCCGCGTCACCTCGGCGGCGAACGAGGAGAGCTGGTCGACCATCGTGTTGATGGTGTTCTTGAGCTCGAGGATCTCGCCCTTGACCTCGATCGCCACCGTCTTGGTCAGGTCACCCTGGGCGACGGCGGTGGTCACCCGCGCGATCTCGCGCACCTGGCCGGTGAGGTTCGAGGCCATCAGGTTGACGCTCTCGGTCAGCTCCTTCCACGAGCCGGAGACGCCGGGGACCTCGGCCTGGGCGCCGAGCCGCCCCTGCACCCCGACCTCGCGCGCCACCCGCGTCACCTCGGAGCCGAAGCGGCCGAGCTGCTCGACCATGCCGTTGACCGCGCGGGCGTGCTTGGCGAACTCGCCGCGCAGGGGCTCGTCGACGCCCGCGAGGTCGATCGTCCGCGTCAGGTCGCCGCGCGACACGGCGCCGACCACCTCGGCGATCTGGTCGGTGTGCTCGGTGAGGTCGTCGAGCATCTCGTTGACCGCGCCGACGTAGCGCGACCAGCCGCCCTGCGATTCGCCCTTGCGCAGCCGCCGCCGGGTGCGCCCCTCGCGGCCGACCGCGTGTCGGAGCTGGGCGAGGTCGTCGCCCAGCCCGGCGACCAGCTCGGCGAGCTCGTTGAACACGGTGGCGATCTGGCCGTCGATGCCGTCGGCGTCGTCGGGCAGGCGGACGTCGAGCTCGCCGCGCTTGAGGGCGCGGAGCGCGGCCAGGAGCTGCCGCTTCGCCAGCGTGTCGCTGCCGTTGGTACGCGGTGGCCGGGTGGCGCGCTCGCCCGCCCCGCTCCCCCGCGCGCGGCCTCGGGGCGTCTTGCCGCGCGGCGGCCTGCCGCCGCCGCTTCGTTCGCTGTCGGGCGTCGCCGCCTCAGCCATGGGTCGTCCCCCTCCTCAACGCGCGCCGCAGGTCGCGCGGCGCCGCGGGCTTGATCAAGTGAGCGTCGAAGCCGGCGTCGAGCGCGCGCCGGCGGTCCTCCTCGCGGCCGAAGCCGGTCAGCGCGACGAGCCGCGGCGCGCCGTCGCGCATCCGGCTGCGCACCCGCCGGGCGACGGCGTAGCCGTCCACCCCCGGCATCGCGATGTCGACCAGCGCCACGTCCGGCGGCCGCTCGAAGATCAGCTCGAGGCCGCGGCCGCCGTCCTCGGCCACCCGCACCTCCATCCCCCAGCTCTCGAGCAGCGCCGACATCGCCTCGCGGATGTCCTCCTCGTCGTCGACGAGCACCACCGAGACCGCTTCGGCCTCCTCGTCCTCCTCGGCGCCGGGGGCCGCCGCGTCGCCCTCGCCGGCGGCCGGCTCGGCGAGCGGCAGGCGGACGACCAGCTCGCTGCCCTGGCCGGGCCCCTGCGAGAAGGCGCGCACGCCGCCGCCGTGGAGCTCGACGAGCTGGCGCACCAGGGTGAGCCCCAGCCCCAGGCCCTTCCCGCCCTCGCGCTCCTGGACGAAGATGTCGAAGATGCGGTCGAGCATCTCCGGCGCGATGCCGCGGCCGGTGTCGGCGACGCGGACCAGGGCGTCGTCCTCGTCGCGGGCGACCGAGAGCCGGATCTCGCCGCCGGGGTCGGTGTAGCGGGCGGCGTTGTTGAGCAGGTTGGCGATCACCTGCACCAGGCGCACCGCGTCGGCCTCGACCACCAGGTCGCGGTCGGCCTCCTCGAAGACCAGGCGGTGCCGCCGCTCCTCGATCAGCGGCCGCACGCTGTCGACCGCCTGGCGCAAGAGCGGCGACAGCTCCAGGCGCTCGAGCTGGAGCTCGATCTTGCCCTGCGAGATGCGCGAGACGTCGAGGAGGTCGTCGACCAGCCGCACCAGGTGCCGCGCCTGCCGCTCCATCGAGGCGTGGACGCGCTGGAGCGCCGGGTTCTCCATCCCCGCCTGGCGGAACAGCTCGAGCCCGGTGACGATCGGCGACAGCGGGTTGCGCAGCTCGTGGGCGAGGAGGGCCAGGAACTCGTCCTTGCGGCGGTTCTCCTCGCGCAGCGCCTCGGCCTCCCAGCGCTGCCGCTCGATCGCCAGCTTGCGCTCGGCCTCGCGGCGCTCGAGCTGGCGCAGGAGCTCGGCCTGCCGGCGCACCTCGGCGGTGCGCTGCTGGAGCTCGACGAACACCGACGCCTTGGCGCGCAGCACCTCGGGCACGATCGGCTTGAACAGGAAGTCGACGGCGCCGAGCGCGTAGCCGCGCAGGATGTCGGCGTCGTCGCGGCTGTAGGCGGTGACGAAGATGATCGGCGTGTGCCGGGTGCGCGAGCGCTGGCGGATCAGCCGCGCCGTCTCGAAGCCGTCCATCCCCGGCATCTGGACGTCGAGCAGGATGACCGCGAAGTCCTGCTCGAGCAGCCGCCGCAGCGCGCTTCGCCCGGAGTCGGCCTTGACCAGCCGGCTGCCCAGCTCGCCCAGCGCCACCTCGATGGCGGCGAGGTTGGTCGCGTCGTCGTCGACGACCAGGATGTCCGGCGCCTCGACGGCGGGCAGTCCGTCACCCTCCCGCTCGGCGGGCTGTTCGGAGGGCGACGACGTTTCGACGAACGAGGCGGCGGTGGCTGGCGGCGACTCGGTCAACAAGCGGCTTCCCTGGATGGCGCTCGGATCCTCTACCGGCGCCGGGGCGCCGCGCGAGGAACAGGCAACCCCGCCACAGAACGCAAGAACCGAGCCACGAACGGCGGCGCGAGCGGGTCCTGCGCGTGGAGCACCCGGAGGGCGAAGAGACGGCGAACGCCGAGAGCGGCGGATGGACCGATGCTCCGGCCGCCGCCGGCTCACGCCGAGGCGGCGACCTCCTCCCGCGACCGCGACAGCTCGTCGATCAGCGCCGTCAGCGCCGCGGGGTCGAGCGGCTTGACCCAGTGGTCGTCGCAGCCGGAGAGGCGCGAGCGCTCGCGGTCGGCGCTCTGGCCGAAGCCGGTGACGGCGACGATGCGCAGGTCGTCGCCGCCGGAGAGCGCGCGCAGGTGGCCGGCGACCTCGTGGCCGCTCATCACCGGCAGGCCGAGGTCGAGGAGCACGAGGTCCGGGCGCTCGTCCTCGGCGGCGAGGAGCGCCGAGGGGCCGTCGTAGGCGAGACGGCAGTCGCAGCCGAGGAGGCGCACCAGCTCGCCGAGCGCCTCGGCGGCGTCGACGTTGTCGTCGACGATCAGCACCGAGACGCCGGCCGCGGCCGGGACCGCCGGCGCCGGGCCGCGCACCAGCTCGAGGTGCTCGTGCCGGCCGGCCGCCCGGGGCAGGCGGACGGTCATCGTGCAGCCCCTGCCCAGGCCGTCGCTCGCCGCCGCCACGCTGCCGCCGTGCGACTCGACGAGGCCGCGGACGATCGCCAGCCCGAGGCCCAGGCCGCCGCGCGCCTCGGCGGGGCGGCCGCCCTGGACGAAGGTGTCGAACACCGTCGCCGCCAGCTCGGGCGCCATGCCGATGCCGCTGTCGCGGATGGCCAGCACCACCTCGTCGCCGGCGCTCTCGGCGGTCACCGCCACCTCGCCGCCCGGCGGCGTGAACTTGGCGGCGTTGGCCAGCAGGTTGCCGATCACCTGCGCCAGCCGGCCGGGGTCGCCCTCGACGACCAGCCCGGCGTGCGGCACCTCGACCGACAGCCGGTGGCCGCGCTGCTCGAAGAGCGGCGCCATCGTCTCGAGCGCCTGCGCCACCGCCCGCGCCAGCTCGATCGGGCGGCGCTCGAGCTGGAGCTTGCCGTGGGTGATGCGCGACACGTCGAGGAGGTCCTCGACCAGGCGGTGGAGGTGCGCCACCTGGCGGTCGAGCACCGCCCGCTCGCGCTCCAGCCGCCCGTCGTCGCGCAGCTTGATCAGGTGCAGCGCGGTGACGATCGGCGCCAGCGGGTTGCGCAGCTCGTGGCCGAGCATGGCGAGGAACTCGTCCTTGGCGCGGCTGGCGCGCTCGGCTTCCATGCGGGCCGTCTCGGCGCGGTGGAAGAGACGCGCGCGGTCGACGGCGATCGCCACCTGCCGCGCCACGTCCTCGGCCAGCGCGCGCTCGGCGAGCGAGAAGACGCGCGCGGCGCGGAACCCCAGCGCCAGCGTTCCGCAGCCGGAGCCGCCGGCGGCGAGCGGCAGGAAGGCCACCGCCTCGAGCCCGGGCGCGGCGCCGGCACCGAGGCGCTCCTCGACCGCCGCGCGGCCGGTCAGCCACAGGGGGTCGCCCGGCGCCAGCGCGGC
>DATABP010000409.1:0-1910 GCA_036259515.1 Thermoanaerobaculia bacterium
GAAGGCGGCGTTCTCGTCGAAGAAGGCGAGCACCGCGGAGACCAGCGCGGCGAGCTGGAGGGAGAAGCCGCCGGCGCCGGCGAGCGCCGCCTCGACCTGGCGGTTGAGCGCCGCCAGCGCGTGGTCGGCGGTCTTCTCGATCAGCTCCTCGCGGCTCTTGAAGTAGAGGTAGAGGGTGCCCTTGGCGACGCCGGCCTCCTCGGCGATGGCGTCCATGGTGGCGCCCGCCAGCCCGTGGCGCGCCACCACCCGGCCGGCGGCCTCGCGGATGGTCTCGATGCGCAGCTCGGCGAGCCGCTCCTGGAAGCGGCTCGGTTCGCGGCGGCGCCGGCGGCGGAGACCGTCGTCCGCTGACGGCTCGGTCGGTGGGAGTGACTGTTCGGTCATCGTACCGGACTCAACAGTCGGCGGCGGCGCGCTGTTCCCGCGCCGTGGCGGGGTGTCCCGCCCGGAGCGTCGCCGGCACTGCTAGGATCGAGGCGCTTTCTCTTTCGATGGCACCCGGCGTGGTGCCGGGTGCATGAGATGAGGCGGGCCGCCCGGCCCGTCCAGGGGATTTGGAGATGGAACACCGTTCGCCGTCCGCCCGCCGTGCGGGCCGGCGGGGAGGTGCGCGGGGCGTTCGCCTCGGCACCGCTCTCGCCCTCGCCACCGCCGCCGCCGTCTCGCTCCTCGCCCCGGGCCAGTCCTGGGCCCAGGGCTGAGTCGCCGCGCGACTGGACGCGCCCGTGCTCGGCGCGCTCGACAGCTACGAAGGCCCGAACCGCTGGCAGGTCTCGGTGTCCTGGCGGTACCAGAAGTCGGATCGCCACTTCCGCGGCACCCACGAGGAGGAGAACCGTTTCGCCGAAGGCAGCGAGGTGATCAACCACATCAACCTCGCCGAGATCGGCATCCGCTACAACGTCAGCCCGCGGACCAGCCTCTCGGTCGGCGTCCCGTACCTGATGGCCGAGCGCTCGAGCCCGATCCGCGACGCGGACCGGGTGGTGGTCGACCGCAGCGTCACCCACGCGACCGGGCTCTCGGACATCACCGTCACCGGCCGGCGGCTGCTGTGGGACCCGGCGCTCGGACGGCGCGGCAACCTGAGCGTCGGCCTCGGCGTCAAGCTCCCCACCGGCAAGTCGAGCGAGACCGACGTGCGGACCTCGCTCGTCGACGGCGAGCTGGTGCGCGAGGTCCAGACCGTCGACCAGTCGATCCAGCCCGGCGACGGCGGCCTCGGCTTCATCGTCGACCTCTCCGGCTACTACCAGATCGGCCCGGCGCGCACCACCGCGCTCTACGCCGCCGGCACCTACCTGATCAACCCCGAGGGGACGAGCGGGGTGCCGACCTTCCGCGGCCGCGAGAACGAGGCGCTGATGTCGATCGCCGACCAGTACCTGATCCGCCTCGGCGCCACCACCGCGCCGGCGTCGTGGGACGGCTGGGGCGTCTCGCTCGGCGGCCGCATGGAGGCGGTGCCGGCGCACGACCTGATCGGCACCTCGCGCTACTTCCGCCGCCCCGGCTACGCGATCTCGGTCGAGCCGGGGGTGTCGTGGTCGCGCGGACCGCACACCGTCTCGCTGGCGGTGCCGATCGCCGTCCAGCGCAACCGGGTGCGCAGCGTGCCGGACCTCGAGGTCGGCGGCCACGGGGACGCGGCGTTCGCGGACTGGGTGATGCTGCTGGGGTATTGGAGGCGGTTCTAGGGGCGGCGCGCGGGGGGCGTGGGCGCTCGATGGGGCGATCGCGCGGCCGAGGTCGGCCCCGGCTGGGTTAGAGTCCTCTTCAATCTTTCGAGGAGGATCGTCATGTCGCCGTGCCGATCGCGCTCCGCGCGCCTTCGCCCCCTGTCCGCCCTCCGCCGCTGCGCCGCGGCGCTGGCCCTCGCCGCGCTGGCCGCCGCCTGTGCCACCGCG
>DATABP010000410.1:0-2070 GCA_036259515.1 Thermoanaerobaculia bacterium
CGGCGGCGCGCCGTCCGAGCCGGCCGCGTCCGCCGCCGCCGACACCGCCGCCACCCCCGCCGCCGCGCGGTCGCCCCACCTCGCCTCGCTGCTCGCGGCGATGGACCGGAGCGCCGATCCCTGCCAGGACTTCTACCGCTACGCCTGCGGCGGCTGGCTCGACGCCACCGAGCGCCCGGCCGACCAGGCGCGCTGGACGCGCAGCTTCTCGACCATCCGCGAGGAGAACCGCGAGGTGGTGCGGACGCTGATCGAGCGCGCCGCGGCGAACCCGTCGCAGGGGCCGGACCACGCGCGGATCGGCAACCTCTACGGCGCCTGCATGGACGAGCCGGCGATCGAGAAGGCGGGGCTGGCGCCGCTCGCCCCCTACCGGGCGAGGATCGCCGAGGTCGACGACGCCGCGAGCCTGCTCCGCGTCGCCGGCGAGCTCCAGCGCCACGGCGCCTCGCCGCTCCTCGGTCTCGGCGTCCTCCCCGACTTCAAGCGCCCCGACGTCAACATCGCCTTCTTCGTCCAGGGCGGGCTCGGCATGCCGGAGCGCGACTACTACGTGTCGGAGGACCCGAAGAAGCGCGAGCTCCTCGCCGCCTACCGCCGGCACGTGGCGACGATGCTCGGCTTCCTCGGCCACGACGCGGAGACCGCCGCCGCCCGCGCCGGCGCGGTGGTCGACTTCGAGA
Source organism: Thermoanaerobaculia bacterium (assembly GCA_036259515.1). Taxonomy (GTDB): domain Bacteria; phylum Acidobacteriota; class Thermoanaerobaculia; order Multivoradales; family JBCCEF01; genus DATABP01. The sequence continues at coordinate 684 of DATABP010000410.1, forward strand.
CCGCGCTGGCCGAGGCGTCGCGGCCGGCGGCGGAGATGCGGGTGGTCGAGCGCCTCTACCACAAGATCGACCTCGCAGGCCTCCAGGAGCTGACCCCGAAGCTGCCGTGGGACGCCTTCCTCGCCGGCATCGGCCACCCCGGGGTGCGCGAGATCAACGTCGCCACGCCGGAGTTCTTCGAGGGCCTCGAGGAGCTGGTGCTGGCGACGCCGCCCGAGACCCTCCGCGCCTACCTCGAGTGGCACCTGATGGACGCCGCCGCCGAGCTCCTGCCCGCCGACGTCGTCGCCGCCGACTTCGCCTTCTACGGCCGGAAGCTCCAGGGCCAGCAGGAGATCGAGCCGCGCTGGAAGCGCTGCGTCGACCTCACCCAGCAGGCGCTCGGCGAGGCGGTCGGCAAGCTCTACGTCGAGGAGCGCTTCGCCGGCGACTCGAAGGAGATCGCGCTCGAGATGATCCGCGACATCGAGGCCGCCTTCGAGACGTCGCTGCCGGCGCTCTCCTGGATGGACGAGACGACCCGCGAGCGGGCGGTCGAGAAGGCGCAGGCGATCGGCAACAAGATCGGCTACCCCGACCGCTGGGAGGACTACTCGGCGATGAAGACGACGCCCGGCGACTTCTTCGGCAACGCCGTCGCCGCCGCCCACTGGGGGTTCGACGACCAGCTCCGCAAGGTCGGCCAGCCGGTCGACGAGACGGAGTGGGGGATGACGCCGCAGACGGTGAACGCCTCCTACAACCCGCTCCTCAACCACATCTCCTTCCCCGCCGGCATCCTCCAGCCGCCGTTCTTCCACCGCGAGCTCCCGGCGGCGATGAACTACGGCGCGATCGGCGTGGTGATGGGCCACGAGCTGACCCACGGCTTCGACGACATGGGCCGCAAGTTCGATCCCCAGGGGCAGATGCGCGAGTGGTGGGAGCCGGCGGTCGCCGGCCGCTTCGAGGAGCGGGCGCAGTGCGTGCGCGACCAGTACTCGGCCTACGAGGTCGAGCCCGGCGTGCACGTCCAGGGCGCGCTGACCGCCGGCGAGAACATCGCCGACATCGGCGGCGTCAAGCAGGCCTACGCGGCGTTCAAGTCGTGGCAGGAGCGCCACGACGCCAAGGGGCGCCAGGCGATCGCCGAGCTGACCGACGACCAGCTCTTCTTCGTCGCCTTCGCCCAGGTGTGGTGCACCGAGGCGAGCCCGGAGTACCAGCGCATGCAGGTGACCACCGATCCGCACTCGCCGGCCCGCTTCCGGGTGATCGGCCCGCTCGCCTCCACCCCGGCGTTCGCCGAGGCGTTCGCCTGCGAGCCGGGCACGCCGATGGCGCCCGTCGAGCGCTGCGAGGTCTGGTAGCGCGAGCTACTCGTCCCAGGGGCGGGGGCGGCGCAGGC
>DATABP010000411.1:0-2179 GCA_036259515.1 Thermoanaerobaculia bacterium
CCGGCAGTCCCACCCACCTCACGCCCAGGAGGCGACCATGCGGAATGAGAGGACCCCCACCCACGAGCTGCGGCTGAGCAAGGAGACGCTGCGGCGGATCGAGCCGGCGCCGGCCGGCCGCCCCGGACTCTTCCCGCTGCCGACGAACACCCTCGAGCCGACCGGCTCCGGCACCTGCCCGCCGTGACCCCGTCCAGCCGTCCGTTCCATCCACCACCACCGACCAGGAGGCGACCATGCGCGACGAGAAGCCCCGCTCCGACAAGCTGCGCCTGAGCAAGGAGACGCTGCGGCGGATCGAGCCGGCGGTGCCCGACAAGCCCGGGCTCTTCCCGCTCCCGCCGACCACCCGGAACTGCACCAACTCCGGCACCTGCCCGACGGTGATCTAGGGAGCTAACGCCGGGCCGCCGCCGGGCCGCGCGCCGCGAGCCGCCGCTCGAGCGCCGGCCCCGCGAGCGGCGCCAGGCCGACCTGCACGTGGAGCTCGCGGTTCCTGACCAGGCCGGCGGCGAGCCGGCGGTCGAGCGCCGCCAGCGCGCCCTCGCGCTCGCCGAGGGCGGCGAGGATCATCGCCTCGTAGGGAGCCGCCTCGCTGTCCGCGGGATGGCCGTCGAGGGCGGCGAGGCGTGCCCGGGCGGTGGCGCGGTCGCCGGCCAGCGCCGCCATCCAGCCCTCGATCCCGAGCAGGCGGTGCTCGGAGAAGCCGCTCGCGCGGCGGACGTCGGTCCCGGCGGCGGCCAGCCAGGCGGCGAGCGCGGCGGCGGGCTCGCCGGCCGGCTCGCCGGCCTCGAGACGCGCCAGCACCAGCGCCAGGGCGGGTAGGAACGTCGCCTCGTCGACCGGCCGGCCCGGCGGGAACCTCCTCCCGTGCCAGGCGGCGATCTCGCGCGCCAGCTCGCGGGCGAGCTCCGGCCGGCCGTGCACGCGCAGCTCGCCGAGCACGTTGAAGAGGCCGTACCAGGCGTAGCCGCCGCTCTCGAAGCCGCCGAGCACGCGGCCGACCAGGGCGCGGACCTCCTCCTCGCGGCCGAGCGCGGCGAGCGCGGCGCCCTCGGACTCGACGAGGTAGGGGTCGTCGGGCGCCAGCGCGAGGCCGCGGCGGGCGGCGGCCAGCTCCGCCGGGTAGTCGCCGGCGAGGTGGTGCGCCTGCGCCAGGTCGCGCAGGCAGGGCACCGACCCGGCCAGCGCCGCCGGCAGCCGGGCGACGGCGGCGATCGCCTCCCGCGGCCGGCCGAGCGCGAGGTGGTTCCTGGCGAGGCAGGTGCCGCCCACCGTCCACTCGGGGTCGAGCACCACCAGCTCCTCTTCGGCGGCGAGGGCCTCCTCGTGCCGGCCGGCCAGGTAGTAGGCGCCGGCGAGCATGGCGAGGATCGGCGAGGAGCCGGGGTCGAGCCGGCGGGCGCGCTCGAGCTCGGCGATCGCGTCGTCGTAGCGGTGGAGCGTGCGGGCGAGGAGGACGCCGTACCAGTGGCGCGCCGGGGCGTAGCGCGGGTCGAGCTCGATCGCCCGCAGGAGCCCCGCCTCGGCCTCGGCGTGCTCGCCGCCGATCAGCGCCAGCAGCCCGAGCGTGGCGTGGGACTCGGCGGAGCCCGGCGCCAGCTCGAGGGCGCGCCCGGCGGCGGCGCGCGCCTTCGCGAGTGCGTCGGGGTCGGCGGCGGGATCGTAGACGGTGCGCCAGGCGTGGGCGTCGGCGAGCCCGGACCAGGCGCGCCCGTAGCCCGGGTCCTCGGCGATCGCCCGCTCGAAGTACCCGATCGCCCGCCCCAGGCCCCGGTGGTCGCGCCGGCCCCAGTGCTCGCGGCCCTTCAAGTACAGGCTGTAGGCGGCGAGGCTCTCGGTGCCGCGGTCGATCAGCGGGTCGCCGGCGGCCGGGGAGGCGGCGGCGAGGCGGTCGAGCACGGCGCGGGCGAGCTCCTCCTGAAGGGCGAAGAGCTCGCCGGCGGGGCGCTCGCGGGCCAGCGACCAGACGACGCGGCCGTCGGCGGCGTCGCGCAGCCGCGCCTCGACCCGGAGCCTTCCCCCGTCGCGCTCGACCGCGCCGTCGAGCACCCGGCCGGCGCCGAGCCGGTCGGCGACCTCGGCGATGCCCAGCCCGCGGGGCGCCGCGTCGAGCGAGGAGCCGGCGGCCACTTCGACGCCTTCGACGCGGCGGAGCGCCACGACCAGCTCGTCGGCG
>DATABP010000412.1:0-5873 GCA_036259515.1 Thermoanaerobaculia bacterium
GCCCCGCCGGGCCCGCCGCCCGGGGTGCCGCTGCCGCCGATCGCCACCGCCAGCGCCGACGCGCTCGACGAGGTGGTCGCCGCGGCGCGGGCGCTGCCGCGCGGCGGGCGCCTCCTCGTCGAGGGTCTGCCGCTCGGTCCCGGCGGGCCACGGGTGGCGCTCGGGCTGGAGCGGGTGCAGGTGTTCGCCGAGGACGCCGAGATCGTCGTCCACCGCGCCGCCGGCGAGGACCGCCTCGATCCGCCGGACGACGCCTGGATGCACGGCCAGCTCGTCGGCGAGGGGGATTCGGTGGTGCTCCTCACCGTGCCCGAGGAGGGGGTGCCGCGGGGGCTCCTCTTCCGCCGCGGGCGCTTCTTCGTCGTCGGCGCCGAGGGCTCCGAGCCGGCGCGGGGTCGTGGCCGGCTGATCGCCCGCGAGGGGCAGATCCCGCCCGGCGGGCCGTTCGACTGTCGGCTCGACGAGGTCACCCCGCCGGAGGACCTCGTCGGCACCGCGCCGCGCGACCTCTTCCCGCACGGCGAGCCCAGCCTGGGCGACAGCCTGTTCGAGGAGGAGGGCGGCGGCGGCCGGGTGGGCGGCTTCGCGGCGAGCGGCGCCACCCACACGGCGCGGGTCGCGGTGGAGACCGACCACGAGCTCTTCCAGCGCTTCGGCGGCAACCGCGCCGCGCTCACCGCCTACGTCGGCGACCTCTTCGCCTACATCTCCACCCTCTACAGCCGCGAGATCGGCACCTCGCTCGAGGTCTCGCACCTGTCGATCTGGGACTCGCCGAGCGATCCGTGGACACAGACCTCGCCGTCGTGCGGGATGTACGAGTTCGGGCGCTTCTGGAACAACAACCGCGGCTCGGTCGACCGCACCGTCGCCCACTTCCTCTCCGGCAAGTCGACCACCGCCGGCATCGCCTGGCTCGGCGTCCTCTGCCGCGACGGCTTCACCGTCGACCACGGCGGCTCCTGCCCGGGGCTCTCGCCGCAGCGCGACGTCTACGGCGGCGGCTACGGCTACACCGGCGGCATCAGCGGCGGCTTCAACCCGGCGTCGCCGTCGCTGGTGTGGGACGTCCTCGGCGTCGCCCACGAGATCGGCCACAACTTCGACTCGCCGCACACCCACTGCTACGGCGACATCGGCGGCTCGTCGCAGCCGGTCGACCAGTGCTCGGCCTCCGAGTGCGGCCGCCCCGGCTGCTTCTGCGGCACGCCGACGCTCCCCTGCGGCACCGCCGGCGCCGGCTGCGGCACGGTGATGAGCTACTGCCACCTCCTGTCCGGCAACCTGCGCAACATCACCTTCACCTTCGGCCAGAGCCACCCGTTCGGCGTCCAGCCGGCGCGGGTGCCGGCGCGCATGCGCGCCCACGTGCTGGAGGCCGCCGCCTTCGACGCCGCCTGTCTGGCGCTCTCCCCCGGCGGCGGCACCTGCGAGAACCTGACGGTCTCCGCGCTGACCATCGGCACCGCCCAGTCGTTCTCCACCTGCGGCACGCTCTTCGCCGGCCCGAGCGTGCGGGTGACCTCGTCCGGCGACCTCACCCTCACCGCCGGCCGCGTGGTGCTCCGCAACGGCTTCTCGGTCGCGGCCGGCGGCGAGCTCGTGGTGCGCACGGTGCCCTGAGGCACCGCACCCGCCGCCTCCCCTACCGCCCGTCCTCGCAGTCCTCGGCGCTGGTGTCGCAGCTCCCCGCCTGGACGACCACCGTCACCACGCCCGCGTCGATGGCCGAGAAGTCGGTCAGCTCGTAGGCGAAGCTGTCGGTGCCGACGAAGCCCGCGTTGGGGACGTAGGTGACGAGCGAGCTGTTGTCGAAGGTCGTCGGGACGGCGGTGATCGGCAGCCCGGTGGGGCCGAGCAGGGTGCCGAAGTCCGGCAGGTCGGTGATCGTCGTCTGGAAGGCCAGGAACGGCGGCGGGGTCGAGAACGAGAGCGTCGGCACCAGGTCGAGGTTCAGGTTGCCGCTCGCCGTCGAGCGCACCTGGAGGCCGCGCGCCGGGCCGGCCAGCGACTCGTCGACCCGGCCCTGGAGGGTCAGCGTCGAGAGACCGGCGTCGAGCGTCGCCCGGAGCTCGCTCAGCACGTCGAAGCTGAAGCTGCCGTCCTCGCCCACCGCCTGGTCCGCCGGCACCGGCATCGTCACGCCGTGGATCTCCTCGGCGGCGAGCTGGAAGTCGTCCGGCCCCAGCTCGCCGTCGCTCTCCTCGCCGACCCGCCAGAAGGAGGTGTCGAGCGCGTCGACGGTGCCGCGCTGGGTGGGGATCTGCACGGTGGCGCCGACGAGGTCGTCGGCGAACGAGGCGAAGAAGCCGACCTCGAACTCGATCGAGAGCCGCACCGTGCCGTTGCCGCCGGGCCCGCCCGACTGGCCGACTCCGGCGCTGACCAGCAGCGGCGTCGATCCCGGCAGCGGGCTCGCCTCGTCGCCCAGGCCGTCGCCGTCGGCGTCGGAGACGCTGCCCGAGATCGAGGCCAGGGACAGCCCGACGGCGCGGCCGACCACACGCCGCGCGCCACCGGCGGCGGCGACGCCCGCCTCGACCTCGCCCTCGCTCGACACGCCGGTCGCCAGATCGATGCGCACCGGCACGTCCTCGACGGCCGCGACCTCGATGTCCTCGGCCAGCTCGCCGGCTTCGACCGGCGGCTCGACGACCTCGATCGAGAAGGTCGCCTGCTCGCACACCGTCACCCCGGAGACGACGCCGCAGGCCTCGAAGCCGAAGGCGTCGCCGCCGACGAAGCCGGCGGCCGGCGAGTAGGTCAGCGAGGCGGTGCGCACCGGCGACTCCGGCCCCGGGGTGAGCGGGCCCAGGGCGCCGTGCGCCGGCCCGCCGCCGGCGAGGAGGGCGAAGGAGAGGTCGACCCCGTCCGGCGCCTCGCCGGTGAGGCTGAGGATCGCCGGCACGTCGCGGCGCACGGTGCCCGCGAGGTCGCCGATCACCAGCCCGGCCGGCGGCGGCGGGGGCGGCTCGTCCGGCGTGCCGCCCGGGTCGATCGTCACCACGGCGCTGCCGAACGAGCCGAGCGGGTCGGTGACGGTGAAGGTGAAGGCGTCCTCGACGCCGCCCGGGCCGTCCGGCACGTAGGTGACGGTGGCGCGGGTGATCGCCGGCTGCACCAGTCCGCGCTCGGGATCGGCGACCGGCGGCGGCACGATCGGCGACGGCACGGTCAGGGTGCCGGAGTCCGGCGGATCGGCGACGGCGAAGGTCAGGTCGCCGCCCTCGGGGTCGTCGCCCGAGAGCACGACGACGATCGACGCGGCGCCGCCGGTCTCCACCACCTGCGGGTCGGCGGTCGGCGGGCGGTTGGCCCAGAAGCTGGCCAGCGTCACCGTCGAGTCGCGGCCGAGCGCGAGATCGCGGGCGAGGACGGCGCCCTCGAGGTCGTTGCCGCGGTCGAACACGGCGCTGCCGTCGGCGACGTAGAGGTTGGCGCGGAAGGAGCCGTCGCGGTCGATCCACGCCGCCGGCGGCGCGCTGCCGAGGACGCCGTCGTCGCCGTCGAGGCCGCCGACGTAGAGGATGGCGTCGCCGCCGTCGAGCCCGGAGCCCTCCTCCGGACCGACGTGGGCCTCGCGGCCGATCGACAGCCGGTCGCGGAGGCGCAGCTCCGAGGCGCCGCGGAAGAGGAGGCGCGACGCGGGCCCCATCGCGATCCCGCCGAGCTGGTAGACGCCGCCGGTGAGGACCAGGGTGCCGCCGACGCCGATCTCGACGTCGAGGTAGTCGCCGGCGGGGAGCTCCAGCATCTCTCCGGCGCCGACGAGCACCGCCTCGGCGCCCTCGCGCGGCACCGACACCGCGAACGGCGGCAGCATCGCGTAGACCGGCAGCGCCAGCGGCGACGACGTGGCGCCCACCGCGCTGCCGCGCCCGCGGTCCAGCGTGTTGGCGGCGGCGGTGCCGGTGACCGTCACGTCGCGCTCGAGCCGCACCCGGTCGCCGGCGACGTCGCCCTCGATCCGCGCCTCGCGGTCGATCGCCAGGCCCCAGCCGGGGAAGAGGGTGGCGCCGGCGGCGGCCTCGTCGACCACCACGTCGCCGCTCACCACCACCTGGCGCCCGATCGACAGGCTGTTGACCGCGACCAGCGCGGCGTCGGCGATGCCGGCGACCAGGGCCGAGCCGGACACCGGCCGCACCTCGACCGCCGGGCCGGCGCCCGCCGGCAGCGCCAGCCGCCGGAGCGCGTCCGCGCCGCCCTCGTGGGCGCGCAGGATCCCCGCCTCGCGCGCCGTCGGCAGCCGCCAGTCGCGGCGCCCGAAGCTCTCGGCCCGCCCGGCGTTCATCGCCCGCACCAGGGCGATCGCCTCGGCGCGGGTGGCCCAGCGGGCGAGGCCGGCCTCGGCCGCGAAGCCGGGATCGGCCACCCAGGTCAGCCCGGTGGCGAGATCGGTGAGCGTGCCGTCGCCGTTGTCGCGCACCGCCGCCGCGGCCGGCAGGGCGGCGGCGAGGGCGAGGAGGAGCGACAGGGAGACCAGGGAGACCGCGCGGAACCGCCAGCCATGGGGCATGAGATCCCTCCCGTCCCGGCGTCGCGCGGCCGCTGGTGCCGCCGCGAGGTCCGGGCTCGGCCGGGGTGCGGCGGCTCCCACGCCGAAGCCGCCCCGCCGACCCCGCTCTCCGCCCGGGTCGACCGCCGTGGAACTGGATTCAGATGCACAGGAACATAGCAGCGCGGCGGGAGCGCGCGCAAGCCGGGCGCGGCGCCCGACCGCGTGCTAGCGTGCGCGCCGTTCGTGCGCACAGGGAGGTGAGGTGGGCCTTTTCGTCGATCCGCCGAGGGGCACGGCCGCCGGCTCCGCAGCGCCTCGGGAGGCGCCGCGGAACGCTCGCCGGCAGGGTCGCCGTCGCCGGAGGTGGCGGGGTTGGGGCGCGGCGCCGGCGGCGCTGGTCCTCGCCGCCCTCGCCAACGCCACCTGCGGCCACACCGTCCACCGCCCTCACGAGGGGGTCGACAGGTTCGACTTCCGCTCCCCGGGCTGCGTTCCCGAGCTGCCCCGGGACCCGACGCCCGACACGGCCGTGGTGGTGCGCTACCTCGGAGCCGGCGGCCTCTTCGTCGGGTGGAGGGGCCACGCGATCCTCACCGGGCCCTTCTTCTCCAACCCCGGCTTCCTGGAGATCGCCTTCGGCCGCAACCGGCCGGACGAGGAGGCGATCCGACGCGGCCTCGAGGGACTCCCGCTCGACCGGGTGGGCGCCCTCCTCTTCGGCCACTCGCACCACGACCACCTCGCCGACGCGCTGGCCGTCGCCCGGCTTGCGGGCAACGCCCGCCTCTACCTCAACCGCACCGGCGCCCGCGCGCTGACCGCCGAGCTGCCGCGCCGGCTGACCGTCCTCGAGGACACCCACGGCCGGCCGGTGCAGCTCGTCGACGCCGCCGGCGAGCCGCTGCCCTTCCGCCTGCGCGCGGTGCGCTCCGGTCACGCGCCGCACGTCGGGCCGATCACCTTCATGGACGGCGAGGGCGGCTGCTGCGACGCGGCGTTCGAGGAGCGCCGCTACTGGAGCTTCAAGGAAGGGCAGAGCTACGCGCTGATCCTCGAGCTGACCGACGGCGACGACCTCGCCTCGCCGGTGCGCTACCGGCTGCTCTACCAGGACGCGGCGAGCCGCGAGCCGGTCCTCCACCTGCCGCCGGCCGACGGCGGCTACGACCTGGTGGTGACCTGCATGGCGTCGGCGCACCGCGCCGACGGCTATCCGGAGGACGTGCTGGCGCTGACCGGGGCGCGGCACGTCCTGATCACCCACTACGAGAGCTTCTTCGTGGAGTGGGGCCCGGGGCACCGCTTCGTGCCGTTGCTCACCGACGGCCGCGCCGACGCCTTCCTCGACCGCGTCGGCTGCGGGCTCGAGGCG
>DATABP010000413.1:0-3915 GCA_036259515.1 Thermoanaerobaculia bacterium
CCAGCCGGGCGGCAGGTCGGCGCCCGGGGACGGGGTGAGCGGCGCGGCGTGGAGCGGCCGGCCGTCGGCGGCGCGCACCTCGAGGTCGCGGTAGAGCACCGTGCCGCCGCCCCACGCCCACAGGCCGACGGTGCCGGCGGCCGGGCGGAGCGGCGAGCGGTCTTCCGTCCACGCCTGCCAGCCGGGCGGCTCCGGCTCGTCGGCCGGCCACGCCTTGGCGGCGACCCGCAGCGCCTCGGCCGTCGCCCGCGTCGCCAGCCGCAGCCGCACCCAGCGGCCGGGCGGCGGCACGAAGCCGGTGTCCGGCTGGCCGTCGGTCCACTCCGTGCCGTGGGCGACGAGGACGAAGCTGCCCGGGTCGCCGCCGGCGGGACCGACCCGGCGCAGGCGGACCATGCGGTCCTCGCCCCGCGGATGGCGGCTGTGGACGACCAGCCCGGCGCCGGTGGCGGCGTCGGAGAGCCACGCCTCGACGGTGACGTCGACGCCGCTCCAGTCGAGCGGGCCGCCGGCGGCGGCGAGGCGGGGATCGGCCGGTCCGGGCAGGCGAGCGGCGGCCGAGGGCGGCCCCCACGGCTCCGCGGGGCGCGGGCGGCCGACCGGGGCCGGGTCGTAGTGGGCGTAGACGTTGCGCGGCTGTCCGTCGAAGGCCGCCCCCCAGCCGCGGCCGCCGCCGGGGAGCGGCAGCGCGGCGAAGCGCGGCCGGTCGTGCCGCAGCTCGCGCACCAGCTCGTCGTAGCCCGCCTGCTGCGACAGCCCGACGAGGAGGAACGGCCCGCCCGGGGTGTCGATCGGCAGCGACTCGTTGTGCAGCCAGCGGACGCCGGCGGCGGCGAGCCGCGCCACCCCGGTGCCGAGGTGGTCGCTGTGCCCCTGGACGGCGACCACCGGCGCGATGCCGCGCAGGCGGGCGGCGAGGTCGGCGGCGGCCTCGACGTTGGCGGCGACGGTCTCCGCGTCGGCGGCGTCGTCCCACAGGTCGCCGGAGACGGCGACGAGGTCCGGCCGCGCCCCCGCCACGCGGGCGATCAGCTCGTCGAGGAGCGCCGCCTCGCCCGGGTGGCCGGCGGTGACGTGGAGGTCGGAGAGGTGGGCGACGCGGAAGCCGCCGGCGCTCCCGGCGAGGATCGGCAGCTCGACGCGCTCGGCGCCGAGCCGCCGGTACGGCTCGATCCACCCCGCCCAGGCCAGCCCGCCGGCGGCGAGGAGGAGGAGGGTGGCGGCGGCGAGGCGGGCCGCCGTTCCGCGGCGGGGGAGGCGCATCGGCGGCAGGCTAGCAGCCGCCGGGGCGGAACGGGATGCCCGCCGCGGGCCGGCGGAGGCTCGCGGCGGGCGACGGCGGCGCCGTGCCTCAGAACTCGGTGACGGTGCAGCCGTAGGTGTTCGAGACGCTGTGGATGGTGGTCACCCCCCACGAGCTCCCCAGCCTGCCGTCGCAGTCGTAGTAGCGGTAGCCGACCTGGTCGCACAGCGCGGCGGTGGCGTAGTAGTCGATGTGGGTGCCGTAGGCGGGCACCGCGTCCACCGGCGCCGGCGCCACCAGCCCGACGGCGGCGCCGAAGGCGAAGATGGCGAGGAGACCGGCGACGACGGCGCGGCGGGACGGGACGATCGACCTCATGGAGCAGCTCCTTTCGGGAAATGGAGACCGGGGGCTCGACCGGCCCTCCTTCGCCCCGGCCGAAGAGTTTCGTTCGGAGAGCCTTTACTAGAGTGCGTCTCTGCGCACGATCGGGGACGTGCGTGCCGGCCGGCGCACTATGATCCGCCCGATGACCGCGCCCTTCAGCCACCTCGACGCCGCCGGCGAGGCGCACATGGTGGACGTGTCCGGCAAGCCGGTGACCCGGCGGGTGGCGGCCGCCTCCTGCTTCGTGCGGCTCCTGCCGGAGACCGTGGCGCGGCTCGGCGCGCTGCCCAAGGGCGACGCCTTCGCGGTCGCCCGCGTCGCCGGCATCCAGGGCGCCAAGCGCACCGGTGAGCTGGTGCCGCTCGCCCATCCGCTGCCGCTCGACCAGGTCGAGGTGGAGCTGGTGCCGCGCGACGGCACGGACGGCGGCCCGCCGGGGGTGGCGATCGCCGCGCGGGTGGTGGTCACCGCCCGCACCGGCGCCGAGCTCGAGGCGCTCGCCGCCTGCGCCGCCGCCGCGCTCGCCCTCTACGACATGGTCAAGGCGGTCGACCGCGGGGCGACGATCACCGACCTCGCGCTCGACGCGAAGAGCGGCGGGCGGAGCGGCGACTGGCGGCGCGGGACCGGCGGCGCGCCGGCGGGGGAGGGCGGCCGATGAGCTGGATCTCCGGGCTCGACCGCCTGCTCGCCGAGGGCGTGGGCGAGCTGTCCGGCCGCCGCTACGGCCTCCTCGCCCACGGTGCCTCGCTGACCGCCGGCCTCGTCCCGGCCCACCTCGCGCTCGCCGCCGCCGGCGCGCCGCCGGCCGCCCTCTTCGGACCCGAGCACGGCTTCTACGGCGTCGAGCAGGACATGGTCGCCGCCGCCGACCAGCGCGACCCGTGGACCGGCGTGCCGATCCGCTCGCTCTACGGCGACGACGCCGCCTCGCTGGCCCCCGAGCCGGCCGCGTTCGAGTCGCTCGACCTCCTGCTCGTCGACCTCCAGGACGTCGGCACCCGCTTCTACACCTACGCCGCCACCGGGGTGTGGGCGGCCGAGGCGGCTCTCGCCGCCGGCTGCGACGTGTGGGTGCTCGACCGCCCCAACCCGCTCGGCGGCGAGGTGGTCGAGGGCAACCTGCGGCGCGACGGCTTCGACTCGTTCGTCGGCGCCTTCGCCACCCCGGTGCGCCACGGGCTGACCGTCGGCGAGCTGGTGCGGCTCGAGGCGCGCCGCCGCGGCTGGGACGCGGTCGGGCTGACGGTGTGGGAGGCCGCCGGCTGGAGCCCCGCCGACGGCTGGGCCGGCGGCCGCGCCTGGGTGGCCACCTCGCCGAACCTGCCGACGCTCGACGTCGCGCTGATCTACCCCGGCGGCTGCCTGATCGAGGGCACCGAGTACTCCGAGGGCCGGGGGACGACGCGGCCGTTCCGGCTGGTCGGCGGGCCGGGCGTCGACCCGCGGGCGCTCGCCGACGCCCTCGCCGGCCGCCGGCTGCCCGGCCTCTCCTTCGTCCCCACCTGGTTCCGGCCGCAGTTCCAGAAGCACGCCGGGGCGCTCTGCGGCGGGGTCGAGACGGTGGTGGTCGACGAGCGGGCGGTGGACGCCACCCGCTGGGGCTGCGAGCTCCTGTGGGCGCTCGCCGAGGTCGACCCGGCGGGCTTCGCCTGGCGCGAGAAGCCGTACGAGTTCGTGGCCGACCGCCCGGCGATCGACCTCCTCGCCGGCTGCGAGGACCTGCGGCGGGCGATCGACGGCCGCGACCGCGCCGCCCTCGACGCCTGGATCGCCTCCTGGCCGGCGGAGGAGGCCGCCTTCCGCGCCGAGGCGGAGCCCGTCCTCCTCTACCCGCGGGAGAGCTGGTGAAGGAGCCGCACCTCCTGCGGGCGACGGCCGCGCCGGACAGCTTCGCGCCGCTGGCGGCGGCGATGGCCGCCCTCGGCCTGCGCCTCGGCTGGCTGGAGCTGGCGGCGGCGCCGCCGGCGCCCCTGCCGGCGGGGCCGGCGGCGGCGCTCGGGCTGGGCGTCCTGCGCGCCGTCGCCGTCGGCCCGGGGCTGACGGTGGCGGCGAAGCCGCTCCGCGGCGCCCCGGTGCTGCGCGACCTCCTCCGCGAGCACTTCCTCGGCTGCCGGCTGGTGCTGATCGCCGGGGAAGCGGCGCCGGAGGAGCTGCCGGCGATCGAGCCGGACGGGGGCGAGGACGGCGGCGAGGACGGCCGCTACCGGCTCGTCGCCGGCGGGGGCGAGGCGGCGCGCCGGCTCACCGCCGCCGCCCTCGCCGCCCGCCTGCGCCGCCCCGGC
>DATABP010000414.1:0-2297 GCA_036259515.1 Thermoanaerobaculia bacterium
GCCGCAGCGGCTGACCGTCGAGCCGGGGGCGCTCTTCGAGGTCCGCCTCCAGGCCTCGGCGGTGCGCCCGCTCGCCCACCTGCCGCTGACGCTCGAGTTCGACCCCGAGGTGCTGGTCGTCGAGCAGGTGGTCGCCGGCGACTTCCTGGGCGCCGAGGGCGAGGCGCAGGTGCTCTCCGACACCACCCGCGCCGGCCGCCTGGTGCTCGGCGCCAGCCGGCTCGGCCAGCGCGGCGGCGCCCGCGGCGCCGGCACGGTGGCGCGCATCACCTTCCGCGCGCTGGCCGCGGGCGCCACCCGCGTGCGTTTCGCCGAGGCGCGCGCGCTCGACCCGCTGCTCCAGCCGCTCGCCCCGTTCGCCGCCGAGTCGGCGGAGATCTCCGTCGCCGGCGCGCCGCCGGCCCGGCCGGAGCCGGACCTCCGCCGCATCCAGGCGCCGGAAGGCGAGGACGCCCGTCCGCGTTCTTGAGAGAGCACCGATGATCAGCCGCCTCCACCGTCCGCTCCTCGCCCGCCGCCTCCGCGGCGGCTCCCGCGCCGGCTTCTCGCTGGTCGAGGCGGTGGTGGTGGCGGCGGTGATGGCGATCCTCGCCGCCGCGGCGCTGCCGGTGGTCAAGTTCACCGTCACCCGCAGCAAGGAGGCGGACCTGCGCCATCACCTCCGCGAGATGCGCAACGCGATCGACGAGTACAAGCGCTACAGCGACGCCGGTCTCATCCCGATCGAGCTCGGCACGCAGGGCTATCCGCCGGAGCTCGAGACGCTGGTCGAGGGGGTGGAGGTGGTCGGTCAGGTGGACATGCAGAAGAAGTTCCTGCGCCGCGTCCCGGTCGATCCGATGACCGGCGAGGCGGAGTGGGGAATCCGCAGCTATCAGGACGAGCCGGACTCGACCTCGTGGAGCGGGGAGAACGTCTACGACGTCTTCTCGCTCTCCGAGGGGGTCGGGCTGAACGGCGTCCCCTACTCGCAATGGTGACCACGATGCCCGACACCGCCGCCGCCCCCCGCCCGCCGCGCCGCCGCCCGCTCCGCCAGGACGGTTTCACCATCATCGAGCTGATCATCGTAGTGGCGATGATCGGCATCCTGGCGGCGATGATCATGCCGGCGCTCAAGAACCAGCCGGTCCGCGCCAAGGAGGCGGTGCTCAAGACCAACCTCCGCACCCTGCGCGACGTGCTCGACCAGCACAAGGGCGACAAGGGCCACTACCCGTCGAGCCTCGAGGCGCTGGTCGACGACGGCTACCTGCGCGAGGTGCCGGTCGACCCGATGACCGGCGCCGCCGACTGGGAGCTGGTCTACGAGGAGCAGTCGTTCGAGGAGCCGAGCGCCGAGACCGACCAGGCGGAGGACGGCGCGCCGGGGGTCTACGACGTCCACTCGAGCTCGGACCGCCTGAGCCTCGACGGCACCCCCTACAGCGAATGGTGACGCCCTCCCCCGCCGCCGCCGGCCGTCCGCGCCGCGCCCGCCGCCACCCCGAGTCGGGCTACAACATGGTGGTGCTGATGGTGCTGGTGACGGTGCTCAACGTGCTGGTCGCCGCGGCGCTGCCGGCGTGGAGCCGGGTGATCCAGCGCGAGAAGGAGGAGGAGCTGATCTTCCGCGGCCTCCAGTACGCCGAGGCGCTGCGCGTCTTCCAGGCGCGCTTCGGCCGGCCGCCGGTGCGGCTCGAGGAGCTGATCGAGATCGAGCCGCGGTCGATCCGCCGCATGTGGGAGGACCCGATGACCGGCGACGCCCGCTGGGGGCTGATCTTCGCCGGCGTCGGGGCGCCGATCCCCGGCGGCGGCACCGGCACCGGCGAGGACGGCGAAGAGGAGGACGGCCGCCAGCTCGGCCGCGACCTCACCCCGCCGCCCGAGATCGTCGGCAACGACCCGAACCAGATCACCCAGGGCCCGATCTCCGGCGTCTACAGCCTCGCCGAGGGGGAGTCGATCCTCACCTTCCAGGGCAAGCAGCGCTACTCGGAGTGGCACTTCACGGTCGACCTCGTCGGCCGCGGCGCGGCGGCGCCGATGATGGCGGAGCAGCACGCGGCGACGTTGCGCGCCTCGCGCGGCACGCCGACCATCCCCGACCTCTCCGCGCGCTGGATCGGCCGTCCCTGGCCGCGCGAGCTCCAGCAGCAACTCCAGCAGGGCGGCATGCCCGGCCAGGTGCCCGGCCAGACCGACACCGGCCTCCCCTTCCAGCAGCCGGGCGGCGGCGACCCGACGGGACGGTGAGGGTCCGCCTCGCCCGCCTGCCGCACGCCGCGGGGCTGCCGCTGCCGCGTCCCGCCTCT
>DATABP010000415.1:0-6174 GCA_036259515.1 Thermoanaerobaculia bacterium
CGGCCCGCGCCTGGGCGGCGCTCGCCGCCGTCCACGAGGGCCGCGGTGACCTCCCGGCCGCGGTCGAGGCCTGGCGCCGCGCCGTCGAGCTCGACCCCGGCGACGCCGCCGCCGCCAACAACCTGGGCTACGCGCTGGAGCGCCTCGGCCAGCCCGCCCAGGCGTCGGACCTCTACGCCCGCGCCCTCGCCGTCGACCCCACCTACGCGCTCGCCTGGTTCAACCTGGGAGACCTGGCGCTCCAGCACGGCGAGCCGGAGCAGGCGATCCACTTCTACCGCGGCGGCCTGGAGCTCGCCCCGGGCAACGAGCAGGCGCGCCGCAACCTGGTGCAGGCGGAGGCGCTGGCGCGGGGAGTCCCGGCGACCACCTCCGATCCGGTCGAGGAGCACCCCGCCGGCCGGTGAGGTCCGGGCCCCCCGGCGAGATGCCGGGGAGCCCGGGGCGCTCTGCGCTGGCGCCGCAGGCGACGCTCAGCAGCGGTCCCGCTCGGTGGGCGCGGGGCAGTTCTCGTTGCAGCGGAAGTAGAGGCCGCCGCAGGTGGTGTTCGCGTTGCAGAGCGGGTGGTTCTGGAAGTAGCAGGGATAGTCGGCCACCAGCTCGGCGCAGACGTGGCAGCCGGTGCCGCGGCAGCCGTTCCACTGCCCCGGCGAGCCGTTGCACTGGTCGGCCACGGTCGGCGCCGGACAGTTGACGTTGCAGGTGAAGTAGCTGCCGTTGCAGGTGGTGTTCGGGATGCACGCCGGGTGGTTCTTGAAGTAGAGCGGGTAGGCGGACACCTTCTCGGCGCACACCGAGCAGCCGGTGCCGCGGCAGCCCTGCCACTGGCCCGAGGTGCCGTTGCAGGCGTCGGCGCTGCCCGGCGCCGGGCAGTTCGCGTTGCAGGTGAAGTAGAGGCCCTGGCAGTTGGTGTTCCTGATGCACCCCGGGTGGTTGACGAAGTAGAGCGGGTGGCTCGCCACCTTCTCGGCGCAGACGTGGCAGCCGGTGCCGCGGCAGCCCTGCCACTGCCCGGAGGTGCCGTTGCACTGCGCGAACTGGCAGGACGACGGCACCGTGAAGCCGTTCGTCGCCGAGTTGCTGTGCGGGCCGCCGGTGGTCGCGTTCGAGCCCAGCCCGACGCCGGCGAACGCCTCCCACAGCAGACACACGTCGGCGCCGCCGTAGAGGCTGGTCGCCGCCTGGATGATGCCGTCGCGGGCGTTGAGGAAGGTCGGGCTGCAGGCGGTGAGCTTCAGGCCCTCGGTGACGTAGAGCAGCGCCCGATGGTTGCCGGCGCCGCCGCTGGCGTTGTGGAGCTCGGGGTCGTGGCCGTACGCGTCGACCAGCTTCCAGTACACCTCCCACAGCGCCTGCGCCCACACCGAGCCGATGGCGTGCGAGGAGAACTGGCCGTTGATGCTGGCGTAGGTCCAGGTGTTGACCGCCGGGTCGGTGCTGTAGCGCTGGCCGCGGATGCCGGCTCCGGAGGTCGGCTGGTTCAGGAGGTAGGTGGCGCCGCCGCGGGGCAGCGGGCCGTCGTGCCCCGGCTTCGAGGTGTAGACCAGCCCGAACCAGTCGCTCCACCCCTCGCCCGGCTGCTGCAGGTTGCCCAGGCAGCTCACGTTCGAGGGCCCGCCGACCAGCCGGTTGCTGATCCCGTGGCCGTACTCGTGGGTGATCACCAGGTTGTCGAAGTCGCTGGTGCGGTCGGGGTTGGCGTGCGTCCAGACGTACATCTCCATCCGCGGCCGCTGGCCGTCCGGCGGGGTGAAGAAGAAGGCGTTGTTGGTGCCGCCGCCGTCGAGCGCCTCGGCGCGCACGTCGTCTCCGCCGGCGCCGCCGCGGCCGAAGTTGTTGACCTGGAAGTTGCCGGCCGCCTCGTCGAAGCCGTACTGGTACTGCACGTCGTGGATCAGGTTGTTCCAGTAGAAGAGGTTGGTCAGCGCCGCCGGGATGTAGGCCGTCGGATCGGCGGTGAGGTCGACCGCGAAGACGCAGGCGAGGGACGAGCCGCAGCTCGGCTGGGCGAAGGGCGGCGCGCCGTTGTTGTCGCGGTCCTCGTAGGCGTGGACGTTGTTGCCGCGCAGGATGGTGAACGAGCTCGAGCCGGTGTTGTGCCAGCCGAGCGGCGAGGCGTTCGGCGCCTGCAGATGCGGGTCCTGGATCGTCCAGCGCGCGTCGGCGGGCGGCAGCGGCGTGATGTGGTTCGGCGACTCGATCGGCTGCGGGTAGACCTCGTACGTCGCCTCGGAGACCCAGTCGATGCGCGTCCACACCCGGCCGGAGACGGCGTCGACGGTGAAGTCGTAGACGTGCCGCCCGTCGAGCGTGTGGAGCTGGAAGTTCCACGCCAGGCGCGCGATGCCCCGCCGCACCGGCACCCACACCAGCCGCGCGACGATCGGCTCCCGCGAGACGCCGGCGGGATCGAGGTGCGTCTCCTGGCGGTCGCCCTCCGGGCCGGCGACCACCGCCGGCTCGACCGGCTCGAGCCCGAGGTGGCGGAGCGCGCTCGCCACCGCCTCCTCGGCGCCGCGCTCGGCCCGCAGCACGTTGACCGCCGCCCCGAGCCGCGGCGCGAAGTCGTTGTTCACCGAGATCACCCGCCCCTTGGCGTCGAGGTGCACCTGGAGCTGTCCGTTGTAGACCGGGATGCCGGCGTACACCTGGAGGAGATAGAGGTGGAGCGCCCCGTTCTGCCGCGAGAAGACGAGGTCGGAGATCACGAAGTCGTCGAGGTCGCCGGGATCGAGCCCGAGGAGGTCGAGGTTCTCGGCGAGGAAGCTCTCGGTGACGGCGATCGGGTCGCCGGGCGCCGGCTCGTCGGTCAGCGTGCCGACCGCGTTCCACAGCGAGCGGGTGACGCCGCTCGCCGGGTCGAAGGTGACGAGGAGCTCCGGCACCCGCTCGCGCAGCCGCTCGAGCGCGGCCACCTGGAAGGGCGCCGGCGGCTGCTCGAAGCCGGCGTTCTCGCCCGGCCGCGCGTCGAAGTTGCGGCGCTCGCCGGGAGCGTCCGGCGGGCCGGGGGGCGCCACCGGCTGCGCCCGGGCGGCACCGGCGGCGAGGGTGAACAGCGTGGCGAGGAGGACGACCGGGGACGAGGAGGGACGACGGACCGCGCGTGCGCTCATGGCACCTCCTTTGGGGTGAGCCGTCTTCGTCGTATAGTATCAAGAAGAGCCAAATTCGCAATCCTCTCCTGGCTGGGATGTAACGAGCCGCTCTTGCCGGCGCCGGTGAATCCGTGCTTAGCTTCCTCGCTCCCCTTCACGTCGGACTCTCCCGACGAAGGTCATAAGGAGTTCCGCGATGCGTGTCCCCCCGTGGGTGCGTCTGTCGTTGCTTTCCCTCGTCCTGCTGGCGCTCGTGCTGCCGGCGCTCCCCGCCTCCGCCCAGGCCACCCGGACCTGGGTCTCCGGCGTCGGCGACGACGTCAACCCGTGCAGCCGCACGGCGCCCTGCAAGACCTTCGCGGGCGCGATCTCGAAGACCGCCACCAACGGCGAGATCAACGTCCTCGACCCCGGCGCCTTCGGGGCGGTGACGATCACCAAGTCGATCACCATCAGCTCGGAGGGCTTCGAGGCCGGCGTGCTCGCCACGCTCGGCTCGAGCGGCATCGTGGTCAACGCCCCGTCGACCGCGGTCGTGGTGCTGCGCGGCCTCGACATCGAGGGCGCCGGCAGCGGCGGCAACGGCATCCGCTTCCTCGCCGGCGCCGCGCTCCACGTCGAGGACTGCACGATCAACAACTTCACGGGGAAGGGGATCGACTTCCAGCCCAACGGTCTCGCCGAGCTGTTCGTCCGAGACTCGATCATCCGCAACAACCAGGTCAACGCCATCAACAGCGGTGGGATCTTCGTCAAGCCGACGTCGACCGGCTTCGCCTCGGTGACGCTCGACAACGTGCGGATGGAGAACAACCGGTTCGGCATGCGGATCGAGGGCGGCACGCAGGCGAGCGTGTTCCGCAGCTCGGCGGCGGGCAACCTCGTCGACGGCTTCATCGCCGTCGCGACCGCGGTCGGCACCGCGCAGCTCAACCTCGAGACGTCCGTGGCGAGCAACAATGGCTCGAGCGGCGTGCGCGCCGAGCAGGCGGGTGCCACCATCCGGCTCTCGAACACGATCATCATGAACAACGGAGCCGCGGGGTTGTCGTTCGCCGGCGCCGGTGCGATCGTCTCGTTCGGCAACAACAGCGTGGACGGCAACCCGGTGAACGGCAGCCCGTCGTCGACGATCCCGCTGCTGTAGCTTCGGTCCGCCGGCGGCGTCTCGCGGCAGATCGTCGAAGCGATCGGGAGCGCCGCCGCCGGTGGTCTGGAAGGCGCGGTATCGGCGCCGGGCCCGTTCGCCGGCAGCCCGGCGGCCGGTGCCGCTCGGCCTCGCAGCGGCCGGCGGCGCCTCGGCCCGGCGCCGGTCGCCGGCACACCGCCGGCCGGTGGGGCCGCCCTACTTGCGCAGCGTCCGCAGCATCCGCTGGGTCAGCCGCGGCGGCTCGACGATGTAGCCCTCCGAGGCGGCGCGGACGTCCGAGATGGTGACGAACGCCTGGGGATGGAGGCCGCGCACGATGTCGAGCAGGCGGTCGAGGTCGCGGCGGGGGACGATGGTGAGGATGAAGCGCACCCGCCCCTGGAGGCCGCGGGCGGCGAACTGCGTCACGCCGAAGCGGGCGGTGCGCAGGCGGGCGAGGAGGTCGCTGGCGTCGTCGTCGGTCACCACGCCCACCGACAGGAGGCCGAGGGCGATCTTGCTCTCGATCAGCATCCCCACGTAGGTGCCGGTGGCGAAGCCGCCGGCGTAGGCGATGAAGTTGAGCGGCCGGTCGAGCTGCTCGATCACCGTCGTCAGCACCACCAGCCACACGAGGATCTCGCAGAAGCCGACCAGCGGCGCCACCCGGCGCAGCCCGCGGCTGATCAGGATGATGCGGATCGTCCCCAGCGTCACGTCGGTCATCCGGCCGAGGAAGATGAGCATCGGCACGCCGAAGAGGGCGAAGGTGTCGCTGTCGAGCCACTCCATGGGGCGGATCTCCGGGGGAGGGTGGGTGCCGCGGGCGGGCGCCCGGACGGCGGCGGCCGCGCGGGCGGGGGAACGCTACCACCGCCCGGACGGGCGGCCGGCGTGCACCGTCAAGCCAGCGGCAGCCGCACCTCGAACCGCGCCCCGCCTTGGGGCCGGTTGCCCGCCACGAGCGACCCGCCGTGCGCCTCGACCAGGGCGCGGGCGATCGACAGGCCGAGCCCGGCGTGGCCGTCGCGCGCCGCCGGGCCGGCGGCGGGGCGGAAGCTGAAGAAGCGGTCGAAGACGCGCTCCACGTGCTCGGCGGGGATGCCCGGGCCGGCATCGGCGACGGCGATCGACGCCTGCCCGCCGGCGCGCTCCGCGGCGAGCTCGACGGCGGCGCCGGGCGGGGAGAAGCCGGCGGCGTTGTCGAGCAGGTTGTCGAGCACCTGGGCGAGCCGCTCGGGCGGCATCGCGACGGCGAGCGGCTCGGCGGGGAGACGGACGTCGAGCGGCACCGCGGCGCGGCGCAGGCGGTGGGCCTCGGCCAGCGAGCGCACCATCTCGCCCACGTCGGTGCGGCCGGGCTCCGGCGCCTGCTCCGCGTCGACGGCGGAGACCTCGGCGACGCCGGAGAGGAGCCGCTCGAGCCGCGCCACCTCGGAGAGCACGATCGCCTCGAAGCGCCGCCGCTCCGCAGCAGTGCCCGCCTCGGCGAGCATCTCGGCGGCGCCGCGGATCGACGCCAGCGGGTTCTTGAACTCGTGCGACACGTCGGCGGCGAACGCCTCGGTGGCGGCGAGGTGGCGGCGCAGCCGGCCGGTGAGCTCCTCGAGCGCGCGCGCCAGGTCGCCGATCTCGTCGAGCTTCGCCGAGCCGCCGAAGCCGCCGGTCAGCCGGCCGCGGCGGTCGACGATCGCCTGCGCCTCGCGGCGGAGGCGGCCGATCGGGCGGAGGATGGTGGTGGCGACGAGGAGCGACAGCACGACGGCGGCGGCCACCGAGGCGAGGAAGACGCGGAAGATCGAGAGCCGCACCTCGCGCAGCGCGGCGAGCACCCGGCCGGTGGACTGCGACACCAGCACGGCGCCGACGACGGGGCGGCCCCCGACGGCGGCCGCGGCGGAGGCGGCGGTCGATCCGGTCGCCGCCGTGGCGGCATCCGCCGCCTCGCCG
>DATABP010000416.1:0-5107 GCA_036259515.1 Thermoanaerobaculia bacterium
GCCGACCCGCTCGAGGAGCAGCACGTGGAGGGGAGAGGGGGGGAGCAGCAGGCCGAGGAGCGCGCCTCCCGGCGCCACGCCCGCCGCGATCCGCGGCCCGTCCTGCGCCGGCCGCCGCGGCAGCAGCACGATCGGCCGCTCGGGGGCGGCGAGGAGGCGCTCCGCGTCGGCGTCCGTCGCGCACAGCCGGCGCGCGGTCTCGAGGCCGGCGACGAGCACCGCGAAGGGCTTCTCGCCGCGCCCCTTGCGCGCGCGCAGCCGGTCGACGGCGGCCTCGTCGCCGGCGTCGCAGGCGAGCTGGTACCCGCCGGGCCCGAGGACGGCGACGATCGCGCCCGCGAGGAGCGCCCGCGCGGCGGCGGTCAGCGGGTCCGCGGCGCCGCCCTCGGGAGCGGACCAGGAGAGCCGTGGACCGCACGCCGGGCAGGCGATCGGCTGGGCGTGGAAGCGGCGGTCCGCCGGGTCCTCGTACTCCGCTCGGCAGGCGGCGCAGAGCGCGAAGCCCGCCATCGTCGTGCGCTCGCGATCGTAGGGGGTGTCGAGCGCGATGGTCAGGCGGGGACCGCAGTGCGTGCAGTTGAGGAACGGGTAGCCGCACCGGCGGTCGCCGGGATCGTGCAGCTCCGCCAGGCAATCCGGGCAGGGCGCGGCGTCCGCTGCGATGGCCGCCGTGCCGGCGGCCGCCGGCTCGCTCGCCGCGATCCGGAAGCGCGGCTCGCCGACCGGCGGCAGGCGCAACCAGGAGAGCTCCTCGACGCGCGCCAGGGGCGGCGGGCTGCCGGAGAGCCCCGCGAGGAAGGCGTCGAGCGCGTTCGGCGGCCCCTCGATCTCGATCAGCACCTCGCCCGGGCGGTTGCGCACCGAGCCGCCGAGCCCGAGCCGGCCGGCGAGCCCGTAGACGAACGGACGGAAGCCGACGCCCTGGACGGTCCCGCGGACGGCGATCGAGCGGCGTTCCATGGCCGGAGCGGCTCTGCCGGCTTCCGGGCGCGCGCCGCCGTCCGTGCCGAGCGTCGTCAAGAGGCCGCCCGGTCGCCCGAAGACTGCAGCCGCGCCAGGCTGGCCACCGCCGCGAGGAGCTCGGCCGGCTGCACCGGCTTGGCGATGTGCATCTGGAAGCCCGCCTCGAGGCTGCGCAGCCGATCCTGGGCGCTGGCGTAGGCTGTGAGCGCCGCAGCCGGGATGAGGCCGCCGCGCTTGGGCGGGAGGTCGCGGATGCGGCGCATCAGCGTATAACCGTCCTCCTCCGGCATGCCGACGTCGGAGAGCAGCACGTCGTAGCGCTGCCGTTGCAGCGCCTCGTAGGCCTGCCGGGCGGAGCCGGTCGTGGTGACCTCGGCGCCGCAGCGCTCGAGGAGCGCGGCGAGCAGCTCGCGGGCGTCGACCTGGTCGTCCACCACCAGGACGCGGAGCCCCGCGAGCGAGGGGCTCGCCATGGGCGCCCTCTCGACGCGCGCCTGCCGGGCGGTGGAGTCCCGGGCGGCGGGCGCGACGCTCCGCCGCGGCAGCGTCACGGTGAAGATCGCGCCGCGACGGCCCTCACGGTTGTCGGCGCGCACCGCTCCGCCGTGGAGCTCCACGAGGTGGCGGACGATCGCCAGCCCGAGGCCGAGGCCGCCGTACCGGCGGGTGGTCGAGGCGTCCGCCTGCCGGAAGCGCTGGAACAGGTAGGGGAGGAAGTCCGGGTCGACTCCCGGGCCGCTGTCGGCGACCACCACCTCGACCTGGGAGTCGATCGCCTCCAGCCGGATCTCCACCCGGGTCTTGCGCGGGGAGAACTTGATGGCGTTCGCCAGCAGGTTCCAGATCACCTGCTGCAGGCGGTCGGGATCGCCGGAGACCGGTCCCGCGCTCGGATCGACGATGCGCTGGAGCTCGATCTCCTTCGCCTCGGCCGCCGGCCGGACGGTGTCGAGCGCCGCCTGGACGACGCTCGCGAGGTCGACCGGCTGCACCTTGAGGACGAGCTTGCCGGCGATGATGCTCGACACGTCGAGGATGTCGCTGATCAGCTGGTTCTGCACCTGCGCGTTGCGCCCGATGATCTCCACGGCGCGGGCGACCTGCGGCGACGAGTCCGCCGCCGTGTGCTCGAGGATCTGGGTCCAGCCGACGATCGCGTTGAGCGGCGTCCGCAGCTCGTGCGACAGCGTGGCCAGGAACTCGTCGCGCAGCCGGCTCGCGTCCTGCGCCTCCTTGAAGAGCTGGGCGTTGTCCATCGCCAGCGCGATCCGCTGCGCCACGTCCTGGGCGACGACGAGGTCCTGCGGCCCGAAGCGGCGGACGGCGTCGGTGGCGACGAGCGTCAGCAGCCCGGGCGCGAAGTGGCGGCCGCGGATCGGAACGACGATCGCGGAGCTGGGGGCGAACCGGCGCAACAGCTCCCGGTGCTCGTCCCCCCGCGCCCGGGCGAGGAGGCGGGGCAGGTCGACCGCCTCGACGAGCTCGCCGTCGTCGCCGAGCGCCGCCCCGGCCGCCTCCGCGGCGACGAACGGCTGGGGGTCCGTCTCCCACAGCTCGCGCGCCAGCTCGTGCCGGGAGGGATCGCGGTGGGCGACGGCGAGCGTCCGCAGGAGGCCGGCGTCGTCGCGCAACGCCACGGCGGCGGCGTCGGCGAGGTCGGGGACCACCGTCCGCACCACCTCGGCGGGGATGGCGTGGAAGTCGAGCTGCCCGCCGAGCGTGTGGCTGAGCCGGGCGAGGAAGGCGGCGCGCCGGGACGACTCTTCGGCCGCCGAGCGCGCCTGCTGCTCGAGCAGGAGCTGCTGGCGCGTCTCCTGGGCCCGTTGCTGCTCGGTGACGTCGAAGCCGATTCCGTGGAGGAACAGCGGGTGTCCCGATTCGTCGCGTACCAGCCGGGCCTCGATGTGGATCCACACCAGCTCCCCGGAGTGGCTGAAGGCGCGCGCGACGGCGCGAAACGGCTGCCCGGTGGTGCACGTCTTCGCGAACTCGCGGCTCAGCGGGCCGCGGTCGTCGGGGTGGAGCTGGCGGTACCACAGCACCGGGTTGCCGGTCCACTCCTTCTGGGTGAAGCCGAGGAGGGTCTCGATCTGGGGGCTGACGTAGATGTCGCTGAGGACGCCGTCGACCGAGGCGAGGAAGACGACCGCCGGGATCTGCTCGACGAGCGTGCGGTAGCGGGCCTCGGCGAGCCGGAGCTGGCGCTCGTTCGCCGGCTCGACCGGCCACAGCGGGACCGGCAGGTGCTCGCCGCCGCGCCCGTTCTCGGCCGCGGAGTTGACCGCCCGCCCGAGCTGGGCGAGCACTTCGAGCGCCTGCACGAGATCGGCCGGCGAGGCGCCCCGAAGGAGCTCGTCGCCCAGGTCGGCGAGCGGCAAGGTCTCACGCGGCGTCACGGACGACCCGCTCGCGCAGCCACCGGTACCACGCCTCGACCCCGTCGCCGCGGGTGGCGGACAGGGGCAGCAGCTCGACCTTCGGGTTCACCCGACGCGCGAAGCCGGAGAAGCGCTCGACGTCGAAGTCGACGTGCGGGAGGAGGTCGATCTTGTTGAGCACGATGACGGTGGCGGCCCGGAACATGTGCGGGTACTTGATCGGCTTGTCGTCGCCGTCGGTGACCGCGGCGATCACCACGCGGGCCTCCTCGCCGAGGTCGAAGAGGGCGGGGCAGACGAGATTGCCGACGTTCTCGACGACCAGCACCGAGCGGTCGGGGAGCGGCAGCCGGTCGAGGGCGCCGGCGACCATCGCGGCGTCGAGGTGACAGCCCTTCCCGGTGTTGAGCTGGACCACCGGGCAGCCGACCGCCTGCAGCCGCTGCGCGTCGTGGTCCGTCGCCTGGTCGCCCTCGACGACCTGGAGCGGAAGCTCGCCTCCGAGCTCGCGCACCGTCCGGACGAGCAGCGTCGTCTTGCCCGCTCCGGGGGAGCTCATCAGGTTGAGCCCGAGCACGCCGCGCGCGGACAGCCGCCGCCGCACGAGCGCCGCCTGGGCGTCGTTGCGCGCCAGGATCCTGTCCTCGACGCGCAGCACGTCGGCAACCGGGGCGGACGCTTCGACGGGTGGGGTGGTTTCGGGGGAGCAGCCGCAGGTCGTACACATGTCAGGTCACCTCGATGCGCGTGATCTTGAGCTCGTCGCCGCCCAGCCAGTCCAGGTCCGAGCCGCCGCAACGGCACCAGCCGAACGGGCGATCGAGGGTCAGCGTCTCGCCGCACGCGCGGCAGCGCGCCCGGCCCGGCGTCTCGACGACCTCCAGCTCGGCGCCGGCGACGGCGGTGCCCTCGGCGCAGAGGTCGAAGCAGGAGCGGACGGCGTCGGGGAGCACGGCGGTCAGCCGGCCGATCTCGACGACGACCCGCCGCACGCGGCCGCGGCCCGCCCGCTCCGCCACCAGGTCGACGATCTGCTGCGTGATCGCCAGCTCATGCACGTTCGCTGTCTGCTCCGATCAATTCGCCGACGATCCGCTGCACGAGACGTGCCGCGGGCTCGATCGCGCCGGCGACCGGCGGCGACAGCCCGTCCCGCCCGAGCCCTTCCTCGCCGAACGTGGCGGGCTCGCACCCGACGAGGCGGAGGAAGGGCGGGGCGGCGCCGGCCGGGAGCCACCGGAGGACCCGGTCGGGGGTCATGCCGTGCATCGCGACGCCGGCCGTGCCGGCGCCCTCCTCGGGCTCCAGCACGTAGAGCGTGCCGGGCGCGCCGCCGCGCGTCACGGTGTCGATCAGGATCGCGGCGTCGACCTCGGCGAGGGCGTACGCCAGGTCGATGCCGCGGATGCCGAAGTCGACGACCTCGACGCCGTCGCGGCCGTGGAGGTCGCGCAGCCGGGCCGCCACCGCGACGCCGAAGGCGTCGTCGCCGAGGAAGACGTTGCCGATTCCGCCGACGAGCACGCGCATCACGGGTCGATCAGCGGCTCCACCTCGTCGGGGCGGAAGAAGAAGCGGTGCCCCGGCATGCCTTGGGCGCCGAGGTCGCTGCCGGGGTCGTCGTCGACGGTCACGGTGACGTACACGCGGTCCTCGAAGTCGCGCTCGATCGAGACGACCTCGGCCGTCCGCCCGGCGAGCGCCAGGTCGAAGACGTCGGCCCGTCCGCTCGGGCGCAGGCGGACGCGGTCGCCCGGTCCGACCGG
>DATABP010000417.1:0-2346 GCA_036259515.1 Thermoanaerobaculia bacterium
GCGGACGCGCTCGTGCTGCTGCACCACGGACGCGTCGCGGCCGCGGGCGCGCCGTCGGACGTCATGCGGGGGGACACGCTGGAGCGCGTGTACGAGTGGCCGCTCGTCGTGACGCGCGACCCCGCGGTGGGGGCGCCGGCGCTCGTGCCGCTGCGCGGCGGCGGGCGGAGGGCGGGCGCGCCTACAGCGTCTCGCGCGGCTCGACGACCTCGCGGCCGCGGTAGTGGCCGCAGTTGCCGCACGCCCGGTGCGGCAGCTTGACCTCGCCGCAGTTGGGGCACAGCGAGCTCGCCGGGCGGGCCAGGGCGTCGTGCGCCCGGCGGCGGTCGCGGCGGGCCTTCGAGTGACGTCGCTTCGGATTGGGCATCGTTCGTTTCCTTCGTCTTCCCGACCAGTCGTGTTCCCGCTCAGTTCCCCTGCTTGAGCCGCGCCAGGGCCGCCCACCGCGGGTCGACCTCGGCGGCCTCGCAGCCGCAGTCGCCGCGATTGCGGTCGGCGCCGCACTTCGGGCACAGGCCCTTGCAGTCCGGCCGGCAGACCGGCTTCATCGGCACCGCCAGCTGGAGCTGCTCGATCATCAACGGCTCGGTGTCGAGCACCTCGTCGTCGAGCTGGAGCACGCCGAGCTCGTCGCCCGACAGCTCGAGGTCCCCCTCGATCGGCCGCGGCTCGTCGATCACCACCAGGAGCTCCAGCCGCTCGTCGATCGGCACCCGGATCGGCTCCAGGCAGCGATCGCAGGAGAGCGTCTGCTCCCCCTCCAGCCGGGCGGTGAGATAGAAGCCGCTCGCCGCCCACGTCACCCGCCCGCTCCAGCGCAGCGGACCGAGGGCGACCAGCGCGTCGCGGTCCAGCTTGTCCAGCGGCACCTCGACCGACTCGTCCCAGGTGAACGGACGGCCTTCGCGCCGGATGCGTTCGAGGTGGATGCGCATGACCCGAATCTCTCTCGCGAGGGAGTGGAAGCCCGGGCCGAACGGCGAGGATACCCGAGCCGCCGGCGGCGCGTCAAACCCGACGCGCTCCCGAGCCGAGGGTGCCAACCGGCGGCGCGGGCGGGATGTTCCCGGAGCGGCGGCGCGCCGCTTGACAGGGGCGAGCCGGCGCGCGTAGGCTGAATTTCGATGAGCCAAAAAACGGGTTTCGAGAGCTGGACAGGGCGGATCGCAGCGCTGGCGGTGGCGCTGGCGGCGACGGGGCCGGCGGTGGCGCAGGAGGGCGGCGAGGAGCCGCTGGTCACCGACCGCCCGGACTTCACCGAGAGCGCCGACACCGTCGCCCCCGGGCGCTTCCAGCTCGAGGGCGGCGTCACCTTCGCCGAGGCGGACGACGTCGAGGAGCGGAGCTACGGCGAGCTCCTCGGCCGGCTCGGCCTGCTCGACTGGCTGGAGCTGCGGATCGGCGTCCCCTCCTACGTCGAGGTCGAGGCCCCCGGCGGCTTCGACGCCAGCGGCTGGGAGGACGCCTCGCTCGGCGTCAAGGCGAAGCTCGCCCCGGGCGGCGGCGCCCGCCCGGCCGCGGCGCTGATCGTGGCCACCACCCTGCCCACCGGCTCGGAGGAGCTCGGCGGCGGCGACGCCCTTCAGCCCGAGGCGGTGCTCTCGCTCGCCTGGGACCTCGCCCCCGACCTCGGCCTCGGCACCAACCTCGGCTGGGCCTACCCCAAGGACGCCGGCGACCGCTTCCATCAGCTCTTCGCCAGCACCGCCCTCGGCTGGTCCGCGACCGAGCGGCTGGGCCTCTTCGCCGAGCTGTTCGGCTTCAGCGAGGAGGGGCCCGACGGCGACGCCACGCTGTACGCCGACGGCGGGGCGACCTGGCTGTTGAGCCCGGACGCGCAGCTCGACGTGCGGGTGGGGACGGGGCTGAGCGGGACGGAGACGGACTGGTTCGCGGGGGTGGGGTTCGCGGTGCGGTGGTGAGGGCGCGTGGGTGAGCGGCCCGAGCGCAGCGAGCCGCCACCCCCCAGGCGTCGGGCTCAGTCCAGCAGGACGAGCGGCGCCTCGTCGCCGGCGGCGGCGGAGCGGGTGTCGCGCAGCTCGGGATCGAGCAGGAAGTTGCCGGTGATCGCCTCGCTCCACAGCGGCTCGCCGGCGCCGGCGGCGACCACGTCGTAGCTCTCCTCGCGGGCGATCAGCTCGAGCCGCTCGCCGCGCGGCCCGACGCGGTCCTCGCCGTCGAGGAGCCCGATCCCGACCAGCCGGTCGAGCCCCTCGGGGAAGCGGCCGCGGAGGAGGAAGAAGGTCTTCGCCGCGCGGTCGACGGCGAGGCGGTCGGCCAGCCGCTGCACCTCGGCGAGGGCGGCGCGGTCGCCGTCCTGCCAGGGGAAGGGGACCAGAACCCGGC
>DATABP010000418.1:0-9574 GCA_036259515.1 Thermoanaerobaculia bacterium
CGTTCGGCGTCTGGGCGGCGGTCGGGCCCGAGCCGGCGATGGCATACGCGCTGATCAACGCCGTGGCCGTGCTGATCATCGCTTACCCCTGCGCGCTCGGCCTCGCCACGCCGATGTCGATCATGGTGGCCGCCGGTAAAGGGGCGTCGCTGGGCATCCTGTTCAGGAACGCCGAGGCGATCGAGGTCCTGCGCCAGGTCGATACGCTGGTGGTCGACAAGACCGGCACCCTCACCGAGGGAAAGCCGGCGCTGGTCGCGGTCGAGGGCGCGGACGGGGCGGCGGTCGGCGAGGAGGAGCTGCTGGCGCTGGCCGCCGCGGTCGAGCAGGCGAGCGAGCACCCGCTGGCGGCGGCGATCGTCGCCGGCGCGGCCGAGCGCGGCGTCGCGCCGGCGGCGGCCGAGGAGTTCGAGTCGGTCACCGGCAAGGGGGTGAGGGGCGTCGTCGCCGGGCGGCGGCTGGCGCTCGGCAACCGCGCGCTGCTCTCCGACCTCGGCGTCGACCCCGGCCCGCTCGCCGACCGTGCCGAGGCGCGCCGCCGCGAGGGTCAGACCGTGATGCTCGCGGCCGTCGACGGCCGGCCGGCCGGGCTCGTCGCCGTCGCCGACCCGATCAAGCCGTCCACCCCGGCGGCGATCCGCGCCCTCCGCGACCGCGGCCTCCGCCTGGTGATGCTGACCGGCGACAGCCGCGCCACCGCCCGCGCGGTGGCCGCCGAGCTGGGCATCGACGAGGTCGAGGCCGAGGTGCTCCCCGAGGACAAGGTGCGGGTGGTCGAGCGGCTGCAGCGGGAGGGCCGGGTGGTGGCGATGGCCGGCGACGGCGTCAACGACGCGCCGGCGCTGGCCCGCGCCGACGTCGGCGTCGCGATGGGCACCGGCACCGACGTGGCGATGGAGTCGGCCGGCGTCACCCTGGTCAAGGGCGACCTCTCCGCCGTCGCCCGCGCGCTGCGCCTCTCCCGCGCCACCATGCGCAACATCCGCCAGAACCTCTTCTTCGCCTTCGTCTACAACGCCCTGGGCGTCCCCCTCGCCGCCGGCGTCCTCTACCCGTGGACGGGAGTGCTCCTCTCCCCGATGATCGCCGCCGCGGCGATGAGCTTCAGCTCGGTGTCGGTGATCGCCAACGCGCTGCGGCTCAGGGCGGCGAAGCTGTAGCGGGCGGCGGGGCGGCGGCGCGGGCGAGGACGACGAGGTGCCGGGGCTGGTCGAAGGCGTGCTCGAGGAGGTCGAGCCCGGAGGCGGCGAGGGCGGCGAGGGCGTCTCCGGGGGCGAGGGCGCCGTAGTAGGTCGGGGCGCCGAGGTGGTCGGCGCGGATCTCGCCGGCCTCGCCGCCGAGCGTCAGGAGGACCGGCGCGTTCGGCGCCAGCCAGCCGCGGAGACGCCGGAAGAGCGGCGGCTGGAGCGCGGGCGGCAGGTGGAAGACGGAGTCCCAGGCGACGGCCGCGTCGAACCGGGCGGCGCGGAAGGCGAGATCGGCGAGATCGGCGGCGACCAGACGGGCGTCCGGCGCCAGCCGGCGAGCCCGCGCGAGCTGCCCGAGCGAGAAGTCGACCCCGGTCACCCGGTGGCCGGCGGCGCTCAGCGCCGCGGCGACCGGCCGCCCGTTGCCGCAGCCGAGGTCGACGACGCGCGAGCCGCCCGGCAGCAGGGCGAGGAGACCCTCGACCCACCGCCGCTCCGGCCCGGGCGCCGCCCGCGCCGCCGCGTAGGTGTCGGCGGTGGCGTCGTAGCCGCGCCGGACGAGGTCCAACCGCGGGTCACGCATGCGGAGGAGCGACCGGTGCGGTGCCGGGGGACGCGGCGGTGAAGAGCAGGTCCGTGAGCCTCTCCAGCAGGAGGCGGCGCACCTCGTCGAGGTCGGCGCGCGGGGTCTCCACCCGTCAGCCGTCGCGCAGGACGATCAGCGGGTCGGTCGCGGCGGCGCGGCGGGCGGGCAGGAGAGCGGCGAGGAGCCCGACCAGCGGCAGGAACAGCGCGGTCGAGGCGAAGGTCACCGGATCGAGCGGCGAGACGCCGAACAGCATGCGATCGAGCAGGCGGGTCAGGAGCAGCGACCCGGCGAGGCCGATCGCGACGCCGACCGCCGACAGCCGCAACCCGTCGGCGACCACCCGCGCCAGCAGGTGTCGCCGCTGCGCTCCCAGCGCGAGGCGCACTCCGTGCTCGCGCCGGCGCCGCTGCACCTCGTAGGCGATCAGTCCGTAGACGCCGGCGGCGGCCAGCAGCAGGGACAACCCGGCGAAGGCGCCGAGGAGCAGCGCGCGGAAGCGGGCCGAGCCGGTCGACTCCTCCACCAGGCCGTCGAGGGTGGTGATCTCCTGGAGCGGCACCTCGGGATCGAGCGCCCGCACCGCGCCGCGCACGCCCGGCACCAGCGCCTGCGGCTCGCCCGAGGTGCGGGCGACGAGATACATCGTCCGCCACCAGGCCGACTGCCGGAAGGGCACGTAGATCGTTCCCTCGCGGGGCCCGTCGAGCCCCTGGTAGCGCACGTCGGCCGCCACGCCGACGATCGTCAGGCGCGGCGAGTCCGGGTGCGGGGCGCCGGTCTGCAGCCACCTCCCCACCGCGTCGCGGCCGCCGAAGTGACGCTCGGCCAGGTGCTCGTCGACGATCGCCACCAGCGGCGCGCCGGCGTCGTCGGCGGCGGTGAAGGCGCGGCCGGCGAGGAGCGGGACGCCGAGCGCGTCGAAGTAGCCCGGGCCGATCAGCAGCTCCTCGGCGACGGGCGGCGGCTCGTCGGGACGGGGGACGGCGCCCTGCGGCGTGAACGGATTGGTCATCACCAGCCGGTCCGGCGGCACCGCCATCGTCACCGCCGCCGCCTCGACGCCCGCCAGCGCCCCGACGCGCTCCTCGAGGGCGGCGAAGAAGGCGCCCACCTGCGCCTCCTCCTGGTAGCGCGCCTCCGGGATCGACAAGCTCACCACCAGCACGTCGTCGGCCCCGGCGCCGCTCGGCACCGCCTGCAACCGCTGGAGGCTGCGGAGCACCAGGCCGGCGCCGATCAGCACGGTCAGCGCCACCGCGACCTCGAGGACGACCAGCGCCGCGCGCAGCCTTCCCGCGCGCCGCGCCTCGCCGCCGCGCTCGCCGCGCGGCACCGCCGAGGTCTGGTGGAACGCACCGTGGAGGGCGGGCGCCAGGCCGCAGAGGAGCCCGGTGCCCAGCGTCACCGCCGCCGCGAAGACGAGGACGCCGCGATCGACCGCGATCTCGTCGATCCGCGGCAGTCCGGCCGGGCGGAGCGCCGCCAGCGCCGCCACCCCGCCCTGGGCGAGGAGCAGGCCGAGCCCGCCCCCGACCACGGCGATCAGCAGGCTCTCGGTCAGCGCCTGGCGCAGCAGCCGGTCGCGTCCCGCACCGAGCGCCACCCGCATTCCGAGCTCGGCGCCGCGGGCGGTCGCGCGGGCGAGCAGGAGGTTGGTGACGTTGACGCCGGCCAGGACCAGCACCAGACAGACGGCGGCGAAGAGGACCAGCAACGCCGGGCGGCCGTCGCTCACCAGCCGTTCCCTGAGGTCGAGCGCGAGATAGCTCCAGTGGGGCGGCGAGTCCGGCCAGCGCCGCTTGACCGCCGACGCCAGCGCCGTCAGCTCCTCGCCGGCGCGCGCAGCCGAGACGCGGGGAGCGAGCCGCGCGACGGTCGTGAGCCAGAACGGCGCCCGGACCTCCGCCGGCTCCAGCCGCAGCACCGGCCACAGCTCGTCGCGCGGCTTCCCGGGCAGGTGGAAGCCGGGCGGCATCACCGCGATCACCTCGTGCGGCTCGCCGTCGAGGGTCAGGGAGCGCCCGAGCGCCCGCGGCGAGGCGCCGAGGCGCCGGCGCCAGAACCCGTCGGAGACGACGACGAGCTCGGGGCCCTCGCCGCGCCCCTCGGCGGCCGCCGGCCAGCGCCCCCGCGCCGGCTCGACCCCGAGCGCCGCCAGCATCCCCGGCGTGACGACGCTCGCCACGACCTGCTCGGCCCCGCCGTCGCCGGTCAGCGCCACCCCGCCCGGCAGCGAGAAGGAGGCGCCGAAGGTCGCGAAGGAGCGCACCTCCGACAGCGCCTCGAGATCGGCCACCGACAGCCCGCCGCCCCGCTCGTCGCCTTCGTCGAGGATCTGCACGGCGAGCAGGCGATCGGGCTCGGGGTACGGCAGCGGCCGCAGCAGGACGGCGTGGACGACGCTGAACAAGGCGGTGTTGGCGCCGATCCCCAGCGCCAGGGAGAGGATCGCGGTGACGCTGAACGCCGGCGCCGCGACCAACGTGCGGACGGCGAAGCGAAGATCGCGCACGAAGTCCTCGACGATCGGCAGCCGGACCTCGTCGCGCACCGCCTCCTTGGCCCCGTCGATCGCTCCGAAGGCCAGGCGGGCGGCGCGGCGCGCCGCGGCGGGCGGCATCCCCTGCCGTTCCAGCTTCGCGGCGTGCTCCTCCAGGTGGAAGCGGACCTCCTCGTCGAGGCCGTCCTCGAGCCGCCGCCGATGACGCCACATGCCGAGCCGCACCACGGCCGAACGCAGCACGCGCACGGGATCAGCCCCCGACCGCCAGCACCCGCTGGATGGCGCCGGCGAGCTCTTCCCAGCGCCGGCGCTCGTGCTCCAGCCGGCGCCGCCCGGCCGCCGTGAGACGGAAGTAGCGGGCCCGACGGTTGTTCTCGGTCGTCCGCCACTCGGCCTCGATCAGCGCCTGCGCCTCGAGGCGGTAGAGCGCCGGATAGAGCGACCCCTGGTTGACCTGCAGCACCCGGTTCGACCACTGCTCGATCCGCTCGGTGATCCCCCAGCCGTGCATCGGCTCGAGCTGGAGCGCCTTGAGCACCAGCAGGTCGAGCGTCCCCGGCAGGAGCTCCCCGCGTCCGCGATCGCCCATCTCCTCCTCCTCTCGACTGCCTAGAGGAGAAGAGCACACCTTCCTCTAGACAGTCAAGAGGGGAACGGGGCGCGGCTCATGCCACCGCCTCCGCCGCCGGCGCCTCCCCGGTCGGCGCGGTGTCCCGCCCCAACCCCCGCCCCTTCCACAGCGCGAAGATCGCCGGATACACCGTCAGCTCGAGCAGGAACGAGGTGACCAGACCGCCCACCATCGGGGCGGCGATGCGCTTCATCACGTCGGCGCCGGCGCCGGTCGCCCACAGCACGGGCAGGAGCCCGATCATCGTCGTCAGCACGGTCATCAGCTTGGGGCGGATGCGGTGGGCGGCGCCTTCGACGATGGCGTCGGTGAGGTCGGCGAAGGTGGCGAGGCGGCCCTCCGTCGCCCGCCGGCGGTGGGCCAGCTTCAGGTACAGCAGCATCACCACCCCGGTCTCGGCGTCGAGGCCGGCGAGCGCGATGAGGCCCACCCACACCGCCACCGACAGGTGGTAGCCGAGCGCCCACAAGAGCCACACCGCGCCGACCAGCGAGAACGGCACCGCCAGCACCACGATCGCCACCTCGGCCAGCGAGCGGGTGTTGAGGTAGAGCAGGAGGCCGATCAGGAAGAGGGTGATCGGGACCACCACGGTCAGCCGCTCGCGCGCCCGCTCGTAGTAGCGGAACTGGCCGGCCCAGTCGAGGCGCACGCCGGACGGCAGGTCGACCTCCTCGGCCACCACCCGCTTCGCCTCCTCGACGTACTCGGCGATCGGGCGCTCGCCGGGATCGACGAAGACGTAGCCCACCAGCCGGCCGTCCTCGCTGCGCACCATCGGCGGCCCGGTGGCGAAGGAGATGGTCGCCACCTGGCCGAGCGGCACCTGGGCGCCGGTGGGGGTGGGGACGATCACGCGCGCGATCGCCGCCGGGTCGTCGGCCAGCTCGCGGGCGTAGGAGACGGTCACCGGGTAGCGCTCGCGGCCCTCGACGGTCTCGGTCACCGGCATGCCGCCGATCGCGGTGGCCACCAGCTCGTTGACGGCGGCGGCGGTGAGGCCGTAGCGCGAGGCCTCCACGCGGTCGACCGCCACGTCGAGGTAGAAGCCGCCGGTGGCGCGGTCGGCGAATGCGCTGCGGGTGCCCGGCACCGCCGCCACCGCGTGCTCGATGGCCACCGCGGTCTCCTCGATGGTCCCGAGGTCGTCGCCGAACACCTTGATGCCGAGCGGGCTGCGGATGCCGGTGGACAGCATCTCGGTGCGGGTCTGGATCGGCATCCACCACAGGTTGGGCATGCCCGGGACGTCCACCGTCTCGTCGAGCTCGGCGATCAGGCCCTCCCAGGTCAGGCCGGGGCGCCACTCGTCGCGCGGCGCGAGCAGGACCACGGTCTCGGCCATGCCGACCGGGGCGGGGTCGGTGGCGGTCTCGGCGCGGCCCATCTTGCCGAAGACGCGCACCACCTCGGGCACCGCGGCGAGCTGGGCGTCCATCCGCTGGAGCACCGCCATCGCCTCGGTGGCCGACATCCCGGGCGGCGCGGTCGGCATGTAGAGGAGCGCGCCCTCGTTGAGCGGCGGCATGAACTCGCTGTCGAGCGACAGGAGCACCGGCACGGTGGCCGCCATCGCCAGCACCGCCGCCCCGACCACCGCCCACCGCCACCGCACGACGAAGCGCACCACCGGCGCGTAGGCCGCCGCCAGCCAGCGGTTGAGCGGGTTGGCCTCCTCCGGCCGGATGCGGCCGCGCACGAAGATCGCCGCCAGCGCCGGGGTGAGCGTCACCGCGAGGAGCGCCGCGAAGCCCATCGAGTAGGTCTTGGTGAAGGCGAGCGGCTTGAACAGCCGGCCCTCCACCCCCTGGAGGGTGAACACCGGCAGGAAGCTGACGGTGATCACCAGGAGCGAGAAGAAGACCGACGGCCCCACCTCCTGCATCGCCCTGACCATCAGCGGCAGCCGGGCCCGGGGTCCTCCGGGCCTGCCCGCCGCCTCCCAGTCGCCCAGGTGCTTGTGGACGTTCTCGGTGAGGATGATCGAGGCGTCGACCATCGCGCCGATCGCCACCGCGATGCCGCCGAGCGACATGATGTTGACGGTCAGGCCCTGCGCCAGCATCGGGATGAACGACAGGAGCACCGCCACCGGCAGGGTGAGGATCGGCACCAGCGCCGAACGCACGTGGAGGAGGAAGAGGAAGATGATCAGCGAGACGACGACCATCTCCTCGACCAGCGTGTGGCGGAGGGTGTCGATCGACGCCTCGATCAGCCCCGAGCGGTCGTAGACGGGGACGATCTCGACGCCCTCGGGCAGCCCGGCGCGCACCTCGTCCAGCCGCGTCTCGACCCGCCGGATGACGTCGAGCGCGTTCTCGCCCGAGCGCATGATCACGATGCCGCCCACCACCTCGCCGCGGCCGTCGAGGTCGGCGAAGCCGCGCCGCGGCGCCGGGCCGAAGACCACCTCGGCGAGGTCGCCCACCCGCAGCGGCACGCCGCCGGCGGTGGCGCGCACCGGCGTCGCCAGGAGGTCCTCGCGGCCCGCGATCCAGCCGCGCCCGCGCACCATGAACTCGTGGCCGGCGACCTCGATGACCTGCCCGCCGACCTCCTGGTTCGCCGCGCGCACGGCCGCGATCACCTCGCCGATCGGCACCCCGAAGCTGCGCAGCTTCGCCGGGTCGACGAGCACCTGCACCTCCTTGACGAAGCCGCCGATCGAGGCGACCTCCGCCACCCCCGGCACGCTCTCGAGCGCGTAGCGGAGGTTCCAGTCCTGGAGGCTGCGCAGCTCCTGGAGGTCGTGGCGGCCGCTGTCGTCGACCAGCGCGTACTGGTACACCCAGCCGACGCCGGTGGCGTCCGGGCCGAGGGTGGGCACCACGCCGTCGGGCAGCCGCGGCGCGACCTCGTTGAGGTACTCGAGCACCCGCGAGCGCGCCCAGTAGAGGTCCGTGCCGTCGTCGAAGATGACGTAGACGAAGCTCATCCCGAACATCGACTGCCCGCGCACCTGCGCCACCCCGGGGGCGGCGAGGAGCGCCGAGGCGACCGGGTAGGTGATCTGGTCCTCGACGAGGTCCGGGCTCTGCCCCATCCACTCGGTGAAGACGATCACCTGGGTGTCGGAGAGGTCGGGGATGGCGTCGAGCGGCGAGGCGCGGAGCGCCATCCAGCCCCACGCGGCGAGCGCCGCGACGAGGAGCACGGTCAGCCAGCGGTTGCGGACCGAGGCGGCGATCAACGCCGCGATCGGGCCGCGCGGCGGGGCCTCGCCGGGGCCGCCGGCGCCGGGGCCGGCGGCGGTGGAGTCGCGCGGCGCGCTCATCGCCACTGCTCGATCGCCGAGCGCAGCCGGCTCTCGGCGGCGACGAGGAAGTTGCCGGAAGCGACGACGGTGTCGCCCTCTTCGACCCCGGAGAGCACCTCCACCCACTCGCCCTCGGCGACCCCGGTCTCCACCTGCTGCGGTCGCAGGCGGCCCTCGCCGAGGTCGAGGAAGACGAAGCTCCGCCGCCCGGCGTGGAGCACCGCCGAGCGCGGCACCACCAGCCGCTCGCCGAGCCCGGTGGTCAGCTCGACGTTGGCGTACATGTCGGGCTTGAGGAGACCGTCGGTGTTGGCCAGCTCGATGCGCACCCGGCCGGTGCGCGACTCGCCGTCGAGGTAGGGGTAGACGAATCCCACCCGACCGTGGAAGGTCTTCCCGGGCAGGTAGGGCAGGGTCACCGTCGCCGGCTGCCCCACCGCCACCCGCGACAGCTCCGACTCGTAGACCTCCGCCTCCACCCACACCCGGTCGAGCGCCGCGATGCGGTAGAGACGCATCCCCGGCTCGACGGCGGCGCCGGCGACGACGTCCTTCTCCACCACGTGCCCCGAGGCCGGCGAGAGGACCGGCAGCCGCTCGATCGCCTGCCCGGAGGAGATCACGCGGTCGATCTGCTCCGCGCTCAGGTCCCACAGCCGCAGCCGCTCGCGCGCCGCGCGCACCAGGTAGTCGGCGCGCTCCGGCGCGGTGGTGCCGGCGGCGGCGCGCTGGCTGGCGAGCGCGGTCAGGAGCTCCTGCTGCGCGGCGTAGAGCTCCGGGCTGTAGAGGGTGAAGAGCGGCTGGCCGCGGCGCACCGGCTGCCCCGGCCGGTCGACGTGCAGCTCCTCGATGTAGCCGCCGATCCTGACCGTCACGTCGGTCAACCGCGACGCGTCGAAGGTCACCCGGCCGACGGCCGACAGCGTGCCGCCGAGCGGGCGGACGGTGACGGTGGTCGTCGTCACCCCGATCTCCTGCCGGCGGCCGGCGTCGACGATCACCACCCCGGAGTCGGCCTCGCCGCGGGTCACCGGCACGAGGTCCATGCCGCAGAGCGGGCAGCGGCCGGGCTCGGCGGCCCCGACCGAGGGGTGCATCGGGCAGGTCCAGAAGGCGACCTCGGCGGGATCGCCGCCCTCGCCGGCGTGCACCGCACGGGCGTGGGCGAGCGCCTCGGCGGCCGAGCCGACGCCGCGCACCGCCCAGTCGTCGGAGGTGCCGCAGGTCAGCATCTCCTCTCCCATGTACGGGTTCGCCATCTCGTCGCCGGGCTGGAACCACTCGCCGAAGCCGTCCTCGACCATCGGGCAGAGGTAGGGCCACAGCTCGAGCTCGGCGACCAGCGCCGGGTCGGCGCCGACCAGCGGCATGACGAAGCGGCTGACCTCGCCGAACGCCTGGCGGG
>DATABP010000419.1:0-5405 GCA_036259515.1 Thermoanaerobaculia bacterium
GGATCGCCCACCGCGGCGGCGGCGCCACCGAGGTCGCCGGCGTCGAGCACAACTACGTCGACGTGCGGCTCGCCGGCGGCTCCTTCGGCGCCGTCGACCCCGGCGGCTTCGCCCGCTACGAGCTGCGCGCCGACGGCCGCCGCGCCGCCGACATGGCCTCCCTCCGCCGCGCCGACGTGCTCCGCCTCTACGTGCCGTTCCTCGAGGCCGGCGACGAGGTGGCGAGCGGGCTGGTGCGGCACTCCGGCACGGCGACGGCGAGCGGGCGCTTCCTGCTCCCCGACGGCAGGGTGGTCGAGGTGGCGGAGGGGGAGGGGGAGGGGGTGGACGAGCGCGCGCCGTGAGGTGGCCTGCGTTCCGCCTGCAGATTTGCTAGCATCCACGTCATGGCCCAGGTGACCGTCCGCAATCTCGACGAGGCGACGGTGGCGGCGCTCAAGACCCGCGCCGCCGCCAAGGGGATCTCGCTGGAGCAGGAGCTGCGGGTCCTCCTCACGAGCTCCGCTCGTCCGACCCGCCGGCAGGTGCGTGAGGTGGCGGCGGCGATCCGCGCGCGCACCCGCGTTCCTGTCGCCGCCGACCTCGAAGCGCTGGTGCGGCAGGATCGCGACCGGTGACGCGGGTGGTCGACGCCAGCGTGGCCCTGCGCTGGTACGTCGAGGCTCCAGCGAGCGCCGCCGCGCAGGCCCTCCTGGCAGGCGACGAGCCGCTGGTCGCGCCCGACCTGGTGGTCGCCGAGGTGACGAACGCGGCCTGGAAGCTGGTGCGAGCCGGCGAGATCGACGAGGGCCACGGCGCGGCGATCGCCGGTGCCCTGGGTTCGGCGTTTTCGCTGTTGGTTCCGGCCACCGAGCTGGCCGGCCGGGCCTTTCGGCTCGCGCACCGGCTCGATCACCCGGTCCACGATTGTCTCTACCTGGCGCTGGCCGAGCGCGACGGCGCCGCCGTCGTCACCGCCGATCGCCGACTCTTCGACCGGGCCTCCCGCGGCGGTTGGTCGGGGCGGATCGAGCTGGTCGGCGGGTGAGGCGCGCGCCCTCGGCGATAACATGGCCCCGCCGCCCGCCTTTCTGCGGGCCGCGCTTCGTCTCCCGAGCTGTCGTCCCGCCGTTCTCGATGGACAGGAGGACCACGCCGATGATCCCGTTCCGCTCCACCGCCGGCCGCCGTCCCGCCGCGCCGGCCGCCCCGCTCGCCGCCCTCGCCGCCCTCGCCCTGACCGCCGCGCTCGCCGCGCCGCACCCGGCCGCCGCCGCCGAGTCGCCGTTCGAGAGCGAGGTGATGACGCCCTACGACGTGGCGCGCCTCGAGTCGGTGGGGCGGGTCGAGGTGTCGCCGGACGGCCGCCACGTCGCCTACGTGCTGTCGGTGCCGCGCGAGCCGTGGGGCGACGAGAGCGGGCCGGCCTGGGGCGAGCTCCACGTGGTGTCGACCGCCGACGGTGTCTCGCGGCCGTTCGTCACCGGCGAGATCAACGTCGGCGACCTGGCCTGGACGCCGGACGGCTCGGCGCTCGCGTTCCTCGCCCGCCGCGGCGAGGACGAGGAGCGGGCGCTGTGGGCGATCCCGTTCGGCGGCGGCGAGGCGCGCCGCGTGCTCGAGCACGACACCGGCGTCGACGCCTTCTCGTTCAGCCCCGACGGCCGCCGCGTCGCCTTCCTCTCCCAGGCGCCCGAGAGCGAGGAGCGCGAGGAGCTCGAGGAGAAGGGCTTCGACGCCATCGTCTACGAGGAGCGGCTGCGCTCGACCGAGCTGTGGATCGCGGAGGTGGACCTCGCCGCCGCCACCGCCGGCGACGCGCGCAAGATCGAGCTCGTCGGCTCCGCCTCGAACCTCCACTGGAGCCCGGCCGGCGACAGGATCGCGCTGGCGCTGGCGCCGACGCCGCTGATCGACGACTCCTACATGGCGCAGCGGGTCAAGGTGGTCGACGTCGCCTCCGGGCGGATCGTCGGCGAGGTGGCGAACCCCGGCAAGCTCGGCGCCATCGCCTGGAGCCCGGACGGCAGCCACCTGGCGCTCGTCGCCGGAGTGGACGTCCACGACCCCGCCCCCGGGCGCCTGATGGTGGTGCCGGCCACCGGCGGCACGCCGCGCGACGTCCTCCCCGGCCTCCTCGGCCACGTCGACGACGTCGCCTGGCGCGACGCCGAGCGCATCGTCTACCTCGCCTCGCGCGGGGTGCGCACCTTCGTCGGCGAGGTCGGCCGCGACGGCTCGGGCGACCGCGTGCTGGTCCCCGAGGGGGAGACGATCTGGAGCCAGATCAGCCTCGCCGACGACGGCGCCGGCCTCGCGCTCGCCGCCGACTCCGCCGAGCACCCGAGCGAGGTCTACTGGCTCGCCGGGCCGCAGGCGGGCGTCGCCGGCGGTCCGCGGCGGCTGACCGACCACAACCCGTGGCTCGCCGACAAGCGCCTGGCGCCGCAGGAGGTGGTCACCTTCCGGGCGCGCGACGGGCTGGAGCTCGAGGGCATCCTCATCCGCCCGCTCGACGAGCGGCGCGGCCAGCGCTATCCCCTGATCCTCACCGTCCACGGCGGCCCCGAGGCGCACCACACCGACGGCTGGCAGACCGGCTACTCGAGCCCCGGGCAGGTGGGCGCGGCGCGCGGCTTCGCGGTCTTCTACACCAACTACCGCGGCTCGACCGGGCGCGGCGTCGAGTTCTCGAAGCTGTCGCAGGGCGACCCGGCGGGCAAGGAGTTCGACGACCTGATCGACGCCGTCGACCACCTCGTCGGCACCGGCCTCGTCGACCGCGACCGCGTCGGGGTGACCGGCGGCTCCTACGGCGGCTACGCGACGGGCTGGCTGTCCACCCGCTACACCGACCGCATCGCCGCCGGGGTGATGTTCGTCGGCATCTCGAACCTCTTCTCGAAGGTGGGTACCTCGGACATCCCGCAGGAGCTCTACCTCGTCCACATGCGCCACTGGCCGTGGGACGACTGGGACCTGATGCTCGAACGGAGCCCGATCCGCTACGTCGAGCAGGCGCGGACGCCGCTCCTCATCCTCCACGGCGCCGAGGACCCCCGCGTCCACCCCGGCCAGTCGCTCCAGCTCTACCGCTACCTCGAGATCCTCGACCGGGTGCCGGTGCGCCTGGTGCTCTACCCCGGCGAGGGTCACGGCAACCGCCGCGCCGCCGCCCGCCTCGACTACAACCTGCGCATGATGCGCTGGTTCGAGCACTACCTCGCCCCCGGCGACCGCCGCGCCGCCGAGCCGCCGCCGCCCGACGTCGACTACGCCATCCCGCCCGAGTGGGGCGGCGAGGTCCCCGGCGAGGACGAGGCGCCGGCGGTCGAGGACGAGACGGACGAGGACGACGAGGAGGACGAGGAGGACGAGGACGGCGAGGCGGGAGAGGCGCGCGAGGCGGCCTAGCCTCCGGCCCTCGGCCGGCGCCGCCCGCCTCGGCGGCGGCGCCGGCCCGCTCCCTGCCGCGCCTTCCTTCCTCCGTTCCTTCCCTCCTCTCCTCCTCCGTTCCTTCGCTCCTCTCCTCCCCTCCTCCTCCGCACCTCTCCTCCTCTCCGTCGCGTCGGTCGCGAAAACCGTCATCTTCGCGTCGCGTGTCCCGCTTGACCGCTCCGGGGACACCTATTCCGATGGAGGTTTCAAGAACCGGCCCGATGTCGCGATTCCGTCGCGGCACCTGGCCCCTGCTGCCGTTTCTCGGTCGATCGCGCGGATCGCGCTGGCGTACTGGGCGGTTTCTAGTCGGAGGTCGAGCTGCACGAGGTGGGGACGTTGTTCGACGTATTGCGGCAGCGTGCCGGGGAGAGCCCCGAGCGCGAGGTCTTCACGTGGCTGGACGATGCGGGGGCCGTCGGCGCCAGGCTGACCTGGGGCGAGCTCGACGAGCGGGCGCGGGCCGTGGCCGCGGCACTGGCGCAGCGCGTGCCGGCCGGCGAGCGGGCGCTCCTGCTCTTCCCGCCCGGGCTCGACTTCGTCGTCGCCTTCTGCGGCTGCCTCTACGCCGGCGTCGTGGCGGTGCCGGCGTACCCGCCGCGCGGCGAGCGCAGCCTGCCGCGGCTCGACGCCATCGCGGGCGACTGCCGTCCGGCGGCGGTGCTCACCACCGCCGCCCTCGCGGACCGCGTCTCCGGATGGATCGCCGGCGGCGGTCCGGGCTCCGCCGCCACCCTCCTGACGATCGACGATCTCGGCGCCGACGCCGCGGCGGCGTGGCGCCGGCCCGCCGTCGGGCCGGACACGCTGGCGTTCCTGCAGTACACCTCGGGCTCGACCGGGGTGCCGAAGGGCGTCTGCGTCACCCACCGCAACCTGCTCCACAACGAGGAGACGATCCGCCGCGCCTTCGGCCAGTCGGCGGACTCGGTGGTGGTGAGCTGGCTGCCGCTCTACCACGACATGGGCCTGATCGGCGGCGTGCTCCAGCCGCTCTACGTCGGCGCCCGCTGCGTGCTGTCGTCGCCGGCGGGCTTCCTGCGCCGCCCGGTCTCCTGGCTGGAGGCGATCGCCCGCCACGGCGGCACCACCAGCGGCGGGCCGAACTTCGCCTACGAGCTGGCGGCGCGCAAGGTGAGCGACGAGGAGCGCGAGGGGCTCGACCTGTCGTCCTGGCGGGTGGCGTTCAACGGCGCCGAGCCGGTGCGGCCGGAGACCCTCGACCGCTTCGCCCGCGCCTTTGCGGGATGCGGCTTCCGGCGCAGCGTCCTCTTTCCCTGCTACGGCCTGGCCGAGGCGACCCTCTTCGTCAGCGGCGGCGCGGTGGGCGAGGGGCCGGCGGTGGGCCGCTTCGACGCCGCGGCGCTCGCCACCCACCGGGCACGGCCGGCCGCCGACGGCCGCCCGCTGGCGGCGAGCGGCCGGCCCTCGGCCGGACAGCGGGTGGCGATCGTCGACGGCGAGGGCGGCCGCGAGCTGCCCGCCGGCGAGGTCGGCGAGATCTGGGTCTCGGGGCCGAGCGTCGCCGGCGGCTACTGGGGCCGCCCGGAGGAGACCGAGCGCGTGTTCGCCGCCCGGCTCGCCGGCGGCGAAGGGCCCTTCCTGCGCACCGGCGACCTCGGGTTCCTCGCCCCCGCGGCGGCCGGCGAGGAGCCGCAGCTCTTCGTCACCGGACGGGTCAAGGACCTGGTCATCCTGCGCGGCAGGAACGTCTATCCGCAGGACGTCGAGGCGACCGTCGAGGCGGCGCACCCGGCGCTCGAGGCGGGCGGCGCCGCCGCCTTCGGCGTCGACGACGGCGGTGAGGAGCGGCTGGTGGTCGCCTGCGAGGTGCGGCGCAGCGTGCGCCGGTCCGGCGACGAGCTGTGGGACGAGGTCGGGGCGGCGGTGCGGCAGGCGGTGTTCGAGGAGCACGAGGCGGCGCTCCACGACCTCGTCCTGCTGCGCCCCGGCGCGCTGCCGCGGACGACGAGCGGCAAGGTGCGCCG
>DATABP010000420.1:0-7704 GCA_036259515.1 Thermoanaerobaculia bacterium
ACGCCCCCGCCGCCTGCGGCAGGACCGCGGCGGGGGCCGCCGGCGCGGCGGCGAGCAGCAGCGCGGCGACGACGCGCCTCACTCGCGGCCGCCCTCCGCCGCCGGCTCGCCCACGCCGGGCGAACCGCCGGAGGCCGGAGCCACCGCCAGCTCCAACCCCTCCGCCGCCGGCGACATCGGCAGACACCGGTCGCCCTCGCGCGGCAGCACCCGGAAGATGCCCCACAGGCCGTTGGCGTAATGCATGATCGAGTAGCTGCGGTAGAAGTAGTCGCCGGCCACGTGACCGGCGCCGCCGGCCTCGGCGACCAGCACGTCGAAGTGGTTGCTCGGACCGTGCCCCATCTTCGACGCCTTCCATTCGTTGAGGGAGGCCTCCCACACGCCGCCGGTGAGCTGCGGCTCCTGCGCCGGCAGCATGCCCTCCGATTCGACCACCGCCATCTCGCGCGCCTGCGCCTCCACCTTGTCGGCGAGGAAGAACTGGCCGCTGGCGCACAGGTTGCGGGTGCCCAGCCGCTGCGAG
This sequence comes from Thermoanaerobaculia bacterium, assembly GCA_036259515.1. Taxonomy (GTDB): domain Bacteria; phylum Acidobacteriota; class Thermoanaerobaculia; order Multivoradales; family JBCCEF01; genus DATABP01. Next base: position 527 of record DATABP010000420.1, read on the forward strand.
GCGCGCAGGTTGGTGTGGGTGGTCGGCGGCTGGCAGTTCTCCGGCTCGGTCATGTACGGCGCCTCCGAGAAGGTGTGGCCGGCGAGCTCGAAGACCTCGTTGGTGTTGGCGCCGCCGGGCTGGAGCAGCCGGAAGCGCACCTCCTCGCCGGCACACGCCTCGAAGATCGGCGTGTCCGGCCAGCCGGAGATCGTCGAGCAGGGCTGGCAGGTGCCGCCGACGTTGCAGAAGGCGTCGGCGGACATCACGCAGGAGTAGTCGTCGAGCTGACCCTCCGTGCAGGCCTCCTCGGTGCAGTACGCGTTGAACAGGCCGCTCGGCACGTTGGCGCGGTAGTTGACCGCCTCGACCGGGCCGCCGCTGACGAAGGGATCGTTGATCGGCCCGTCCTGCATGAACAGCACGAACTCGCGGAAGGCGCGGCCGTCGGGGAGCCGGACCGTCGTCGAGGCCCCGGCGCCGGCGTCCCAGGTCGACCCCGCCGGCTCGACGATCAGACCGCCGAACAGCCCGTAGGCGTAGTGGTTGAGCGGGTCCGGCGGCAGCAGGTTGGCGGCGCCGAACTCGATCGGGACGTAGCGCTCCTCCCCGGCCTCCGGGTCGGGTTCGACGTGGCCGGCGTACCACACGTAGCGCGCGGTGCCGTTCTGCGGCGCCGTCTGCACCGGGTTGAAGCCGACGTTGGTGCCGTCGCTGGTCTTGAGGTCGTAGGTGACGAGCTGCGGCCGCAGGCCGACCGCGGTCGAGGTGTTCGAGGTCTGCTGCGGGAGCTGCTCCGACGACGCGCCGGTGCCCACCGCGTCGATCTGGTTGTAGAGCGTCACCTGGATGCAGTCGCCGGCGTTGGCGCGCAGCACCAGCGGCTCGGGAGCCCAGCAGTCGTAGACCGTCGAGCAGGCGGCGCCGCCGTTGCTGCAGGCTCCGCTCACGCAGCGCGGGAACTCGCAGGACGGGCCGTCGGCCGAGCGGGTGCAGTCGAGGTCGGGGTCGCCGGCGTCGAACAGCAGCAGCGCGTCGGCGCTCTCGATGCAGGCGCCCGAGCTGGCGGCGCACACCCCCGGGTTGTAGACCAGCGGCCCGCCCAGCGCCTGGCTGGCGGTGGTGGCGACCACCTCGTAGCAGCGCACCCCCGGGGCGCCGCAGCGCGCGGTGCCGTCGTCGCCGAGCCGGCCGGCGGGACAGATCGACACCTCGTCGAAGCCCCCCGGCGGCGGCGGGTTCTGCGGCAGCGGGTGGAGGTCGCGCTGCGGCTCTTCGTAGGCGCGCACCAGCCCCCAGTTGCCGGACGCCTGCTCGATCGCCGCCGCCCCCGGTTTGAACAGGTAGTCGGTCCACGCACGGGTGGCGCCGGCCGCGTCGTCCGGCGCGGCGTACGGCGGGTCGAGCTTGACGATCGACTCGAAGTGCTCGGAGATGCCCATCACCTCGCTGTTGCGCCAGCCGGAGTCGACGAACGACGGCTCCTTGAGCCAGTTGAGGCCGTGGATCGTCAGGTTGTGCGGGTTGATGTGGGCGCCGATCAGCACCCGCACCTGGAGGTCGTCGCCGGCGTAGGCGCGCAGGAGCGGGGTGAACGGATCGTTCGGCTCCACCCCCGGGGTCAGCGGCGGGTAGGGGAAGCTGGCCGGCGCGTCGAGGCAGGTCGTCGAGCGCTCGTCGCACAGGTTGGTGTTCCCCTCGGTGCAGAGGGCGTAGTTGTCGGCGCAGAAGCCGGCGTCCTGGCAGCGGCCGCCGGCGGGGCAGTCGGAGTCCCCGCTGCAGTAGGTGTCGAGCGAGTTGCTGCACACCGTGCCGCGCGGGCTCGGCCGGCCGACGCAGGTGCCGCCGCCGGCGCTGCACGGACCGTCGTCGACGCACAGCCGGTCGGCGTCGTTGGAGCAGAAGCCGAACGAGCTGTAGACGAAGCCGAGGTCGCCGCGTCTCCCGGGCAGCGGCGGCGTGGCGATCACCGGGTTGCCCAGCTCGATGATGCGCGGGAACAGCGGCTCGTTGCGATAGTTGAAGGAGAAGTTGTTGGTGCCGCCGCCGAAGGTGATCGCCTCGACCGTCTTGACGGTCGCGCCGCCCGGGCCGCCGAACACCAGCGGCGAGCCGAACGAGCGGAAACGCTGGCTCCAGCTCGTGCTCGGGATGCCGGCGACGAAGTTGCACGACTCGACCTCCGGGTCGCGGCAGCTCGAGCGGTCGGACGGGGTGCAGGCGGTCAGGTAGCCGAGCCGCAGCCGGCAGGTGGCGTTCGGGTCGCCGCACTCCGCGGGCGCCGGGGGCAGCCGGCAGGTGCCGCCGTTCGTGCAGTCCCCGTCGGTCCAGCAGCCGCGGGCGGCGTTGTTCGAGCAGGTGCCGGCGATCGGCGGGTCGACCGTGCAGGCGATCGACGGGTCGTTCGAGCACGAGCCGGTGTTCGAGCAGAAGCCGCACGGCTCGTGGCCGTCCGGATCGCAAGGCCCGAGTTCGCCGCCGCGGAACTGGCTGCGCCCCTCCGACGACCAGACCTCCGGGTAGTAGGCGCCGTTGCCGAACGGCTGGTACATCAGCGTGGTGTCCTGCGCCTGGATGAGGAACTCGCGGAAGCTCGCCTCCTCGAACGGCGTCTCGATCACCGCCTGCCAGGAGGTCGGGCCGCTGTCGCGCACGGTGACGCCGTTCTGGGTCACCTCGCGGCCGGGGAACGGCGCCTGGGTGGCGGCGTTGTAGCCGCCCATCACCTCGCCGGTCTCGTTGTTCCGCCACACCGAGTCCTTGGGCTCGGGCACGACGCCGGCGTAGAGGCCGGCCTGCTGGTGCGTCGAGGGGCCGAAGTGGTCGTGGGTGAAGACGGTGCGGATGGTGCGGTCGTGGCTCGGGTTGCACTCGGCGCGCTCGGGCTCGGCGCAGCGGCTGAGGTCGAACTCGGTGCAGCGCGCCTCGTTGTCGGAGCAGAAGCCGGCGCTGACGATGCACGAGCCGTTCGACGGGCAGCCGGTGCCCTCGGTGGCGAGACCGATCAAGGACGCCATCTCGCCCAGCGTGCAGGGCACGTCGAGGTCGGTCTCGCAGACGCCGATGTTGTTGTAGAGCGGGTCGTTGTACCAGCGCTGCACGGTGGCCTGCGAGCCCACCCACTGGCCGGTCAGCGGGTTGCCGGGAGCGGCGCCGGGGCCGGGGCCGAAGAACTTGATCCAGGCCGGCTCGAGCTCCTCGCGGAAGGTCGAGCCGTCCGGGCGCTCGACGATCAGCCCGCAGTCGTCGCCCTCGCAGGCGGCGTTGATCGCCTCGATCCGCTCGGTCACCTCGTTCGGCGCGAAGGTGCCGTCCTCGTAGTTCCAGCCGTTGGCGGCGCCGTCCGAGCTGGTGACGTCGAACTTCACCAGGTGGATGTGCTGGCCGAGGATGTCGGTCGGCGTGCGCACCTGGAAGTCGTCGAGCTCGTAGACGTTGGGCACCAGGTTGGCGAGCACGTAGTTCATGCAGTCGTAGGAGTTGACGCGCATGAACAGCGGCTCGGGCGGCCGCTCGCGCTCGAGGAAGTCGAGCGCGTCGCCCCAGAGCGAGATCATCCGCTGCTGCGGGAAGTGCCAGCCCGCCTTGTCGAAGATGGCGTCGAGCTGGATGTCGACCGCCAGGTAGTCGCGCTGGATGCCGCCGGGGGCGGCGCCGCCGGCGCGGTTGAACTGGATGCAGGGGTCGGCGAACGGCGCGCCGTGCTGCGGCTCGAGGCCGTTCAGGACGAAGTTGATCTCGCCGTCGAGGTCGCACACCGCGCGGTCGGGGTTGGTGCACTGCGAGGTGTCGCAGCAGACGCCCGGCACCCCCGGATCGCAGAGGCGCGCTCCCGGCGCCGAGCAGGCGACCTCGCCGCACGGGGCGCGCGACGAGCGCACGTCGCCCGGCCCGAGCTGGATGTCGTCGAGGCAGATGCCGGTCTCGGTGCCGTCGGGGAGCCGCGTCGGGTGGAAGCGCTCGGCGTGGGTGGCCATCGCGATCTTCTCGACCAGCGAGCCCGCCTCGGGCAGCCGGTAGGCGGTGGCCACGTCGATGAACTTCGAGAAGTCGGTGTTGTTGAGCGGCGGGCTGGTCCAGCTCCCGAACTGGTCGTCCGCGCCGGTGCGCGACGAGACGTGGCGCGGCAGGCCGCCGTTCATCGGCTCGCAGGGGCCGTCGGCCGCGAGGTCGCAGGTGCCCTTGAGCAGCATCATGTCGCTCGTCCCCAGGATCTCGCCGAGCTCCAGCCGCTCCGCCATCGCCGAGCGCGCCGCGGCGCCGGCCGCCGCCGGCAGGTCGTAGCGCACGAGGTCGGCGTCGGTCGGGGCGCAGATCTGGCCGGAGTCGCGGCACGCCCAGGCGAAGTCGAGCGGCGGGTGCGGCGGCCGCGAGCCGGCGATGCCGGGGATGAAGAACGGGTAGCCCGGGCTGCGGAAGCGGCCGCGGAAGGCGCTCCACGGCTCCGCGGCCGGCCGGAGCGGCGACACCCACTCGACCTCGCCGGCGTCGTCGCCGGCCAGGCGGTCGAGCTGGACCTCGTAGCGGGTGCCGTCGTCGGTCAGCCGCACCGGCGCCGGCAGCGGCGCCATCGGCAGCGTCGGCATCGGCACCAGCGCCGGGATCGGCGTGCCGGTCTCGATGTCGCCGTCGGGCAGCGCGCGGGCGGAGGCGACGCCGCCGCCGGGCAGCACGCGGTCGTCCGGGCAGCCGTAGGTGCCGTCCGGGCAGCGGCCGAGCGTCGTGCCGGCCTCGAACACGTCGTGCACCCGCCACAGCCCCCACATGCCGGAGGCGAAGTGGGGGTAGAAGTGGCAGTGGAAGATCGAGTCGCCGACCGTCTGGTTCACGTTGCCGCTGCCGTTGTAGACCATCTCCAGGGTGAACGCCGAGCCGGGGCCGATCGACTGGCTGTCGAGGTAGTCGCCGTTCGGCGAGTTCGGCGTCCCCAGCCACTGGTGGGCGTGCTGGTGGTGGAGGTGGTGGAGGTCCGGCCCGCCGTGCAGGATGCGGAACTTGAGGTGGTCCCCCATGTAGCTGTGGTAGACGTTCGACGGGTCGTCCGGGTAGAGCGCCTTGTTCGTCGCGGCGACCTGCTGGCGGCACTGCTCGTCGACCTCCTCGCCGTCGAAACACGTCGAGCCGGGCACGGTGACCACCATCGCCGGGTCGCCGAGCGGCCACGAGGAGAGGAAGAACTCCTCGTACTTGCAGTCGACGCACTCGTCGACCGAGCCCACCCGCAGCCGGTTGGCGAGCACCACGCTGCCGATGCCGCCCATGCCGTAGTTGATGCCGAAGTTGTCCATCGCCGCGGTCAGCGACGGGAACTCGTCGTAGAGCGAGGCGAACGCCTGGTTCACCTGATAGGACTCGTGGTAGGCGATGGTGAACTCGCGGTACGGCTGGAGGCGCTCGGGATACGAGTAGACCGGCCGCAGCGACGGCGGCTGGGTTCCGACCGGCAGCTCCGGGAAGGCGCCGGGCTGGCCGTCCGGCCCCAGCGGGCCGGTGACGATCGCCGTCAGGTCGCCGCCGACCAGCTCGTTCTCCTCGCACACGGCGCCCCGGGCGACCAGCTCCGGGCGGCACAGCATGTCGAGCACCGGCAGCCCGGCGCGCGGATGGCCGGCCGGGTAGAGCGCCTGGTAGTCGACGATCGGCAGCTCGCCGGGGAAGCGCGGGACGCAGAGGCCCCACGGGTACGTCGCGTCGGGCGCCGTGTAGGTGTAGCGGTCCGCCGGCTGGGCGAGGCAGAGGTCCTGCTCGGTGACCTGGCTGCGGTACCAGCCGGACTCCCACTTCTTCCGCTGCTCGCCGTCCTCCATCCCGGAGGCGTCGAAGCCGGAGGGCTCGACGTGGAACGCCCCGAACAGCCCCTCCTGGAGGGTACCGCCGTCGCCGCCGGCGCCCGAGGGCAGGTTCGACACGTCGTCACCGCGGCTGTAGAGGAGGTAGGGGCCCTCGTGCTCGGCGAAGAGGCGGTAGGTGATGGTGTTCCCCGGGGAAGCCTCGCAGAAGTCCGGAATCGCCGGGTTCGTCGCCGGGTAGACCGACGAGTAGCAGTTGGTCCCCACCGCGCCGCCGTCGTCCGCGCCGCCGGTCACCCAGTTGAGACCCTGCACGTGGACGGAGGCGGCGCGCGTCGAGGGCTGCAGGAAGGCGGCGCCGCAGGGGGTGTTGCCGCTGCCGCAGTCGGCGTCGTTCTGGCACGCGGTGGTGCCGTCGGCGCAGTAGCCGCTGCACTCGCCGAAGCTCGGCGCGCAGTCGCTGTTGGTGCTGCACAGCCGGCTGGTGTCGCCGGAGCAGAAGTCGCGCTCGACCGCCTCCGGCGCCAGGAGGTTGGTGAACTCGATCTCCACGCAGTCGCCCTCGTTGGCGCGCAGCACCAGCGGGCGCGGACGGCGGTAGGAGCCGAGGTGGACCTCGCCGGGCGAGCAGTCGGCGACGGCGCAACTGTTCTCCCAGCTCTCCTCGCGCGGATCGGTGACCGAGTCGGGGAAGACGTCCGAGGCCAGGGCGTAGATCATGCCGCCCGGGATCGACGCCCCGTTGCGGTTCATCCACAGCACCTGGTCGAGCGCGACCACCCGGGCGCGCACCGTGCGGGTGCCGGTGCAGAGCTCCGGATCGCGCACCTGGGCGGAAGCGACGGCGGGAACGACGGCCAGCAGCGACAGCAACAGCGCCCCACGTGCACACCGATGCATCGAACGCCTCCTCGCTCGGGCCCGGTCGCGGCCGCGGCGCGCGCGGATGCACGCACGCCAGCACTCGACGGCGGACCCTCCGTCAGGACGACAGACTTCGCTGTACGTTTACTTCATCAATAGTGTACACGCTGCCCGGACGCGGCGCAAGCGGGGCTCCGTCCGGCAGCGCGACGAGCCCGGCGGCGGCCATCGCGTCGAGCGCGGCGAGCACCCGGGACGGCGCGATCGCCGCGGGATCGTTCGCCGCCGCGTCCCACAGCGCCCAGCAGGCGGCGCCGGCCGGGTGGGAGTGGACCCGCTTCTCGGCGCGGGTGAGGTAGAGGGTGGGGGTGCCGGCGGCCTCGGCGAGATGGATCGGCGCGCTGTCGTTGCCGACCAGGAGCCGGGCGCGGGCGAGGAGCGCGGCGAGCACCGGCACCGGGTCGAGCGAGGCGACCACGCGGCGGCCGGCGCGCGGCGCGGCGGCGGCCACCGCGGCGACCAGCGCCGCCTCCTCCGGCGCCCCGG
>DATABP010000421.1:0-2842 GCA_036259515.1 Thermoanaerobaculia bacterium
CCGCGCCGCGGTCGCCGTCGGCCGGGACGAGGCCGGGCTCCTCCCCGGCGATCAGCCGGCGCACCACCTCCGGCGTCACGTGCGCGGTATGGCCGCCGCCGCGCACCACCCCCCGAGAGTCGATGAGCACGGCCCGGGGGAAGCCGATCACCCCGAAGGCGTCGAGCGCCGAGCCGTCGCGGTCGAGTCCGATCCAGCCGGCGAGCCGCCGCTCCTCGAGGAAGCGCTCCACCGCGGCGGCCGGCTCGTCGGTGATCGTCACGAAGGTCACCGGCTCGCCGGCGAGCTCGTCGACCATCGCGTTCCAGCGCGGCAGGTCCTCGACGCACGGCAGGCACCAGGTCGCCCAGAAATCGACCACCACCGCGCGGCCGGCAAGCTCATCCGCCCACGCCTCGGGCTCCGGCCCGGCGATCACGTCGTCGATCGACAGCGCTGGCGCCGGTCGACCCACCAGGTCGGCGGCGCGCGATCGCACCCGGTCCTCGCCGCACGCGGCGGTCGCCAGCGCCACGGCCAGCGCGGCCGCGTCGACGACGTGCCGCGTCGCGGTCACTCCACGTCTCCCGTCGTCGGCGACCATCGCAGGCTCATGATCGCCGAGAATACTGGACGAGGCGCCGATGCCTACTCCGGAGCCTGCTCCTGCTCCTCCTCCGCCGGCCGCGCCACCAGCCCGGCGGCCCACCGATCCACCCGCGCCGGCGCCCCGTAGACGTCCCGGTACTGCATCCAGCTCCCCAGCACCTTGCGGAGATAGTTCCGCGTCTCGCCGTAGCTCACCTTGCTGTAGTACTCGGCGACCTCGCCGCTGTAGCAGTAGCTCCGCCACAGCCGCGCCGCCGGCGGCCCCGCGTTGTAGGCGGCGACCGCCATGTAGTCGGCGCCGGTGAAGGCCCCCACGAGCTCGGCGAGATAGGCGGCGCCGAGCGCGATCGCCACTTCCGGCCGGTAGAGGTCGTCGGCGGCGAAGGGCGCGAGACCAATCCTCGCCGCCACCTCCACCGCCGTCGGCTGCACGAACTGGGTGAGCCCGCGCGCCGAGGCCGGCGACAGCGCCCGCGGATCGAAGCGGCTCTCCTCGCGGACGATGGCGATCAGCAGGTGCGGGTCGACGCCGCGGCGCTCCGCCTCGGCGGTGACCATGTCGAACCAGGCGAACGGGTACAGCGCCTGCCGGAGCTCCGGGGCGAGGAAGGAGTCGGGGAGCCGCGAAGGGGCCCGCAGCGCGAGCGTCTCGGCGATCGCCACGCCGCGGCGGACGGCGCCGACGGCGACCAGCCGGCGGGCCGCGGTGAAGGCGAGCGCGGGCGGCTCGTAGGGGAAGTGGCGGCCGACGGCGTCGCCGGCGTCCGCCCACAGCCCGAGCGCGAGGAGCCGCTCGTCGACGGCGTCGATCGTCGCGTCCCACAGCGGCCAGTCCTCGACCGGCACCGGCGCCAGCGCCACGTACGGCGCCGTCTCGCGGTCGTCGAGCAGGCGCCGGGCGAGGGCGGCGGCGACCTCGGCGCGCGCCGCGGGATCGCCGACCAGGAGCAGCCAGCGGTCGTAGAGGTCGGGGAGCGAGCCGCCCCGCCGGGCCGCCGCGGCGCCCGCCGCCGGCGCCAGCTCGGGCCGCTGGAGCCGTACCTGCGCCTCCTGCGCCAGCGGGTGGTAGAGACCGCGCCGCATCACCAGGAGGTAGCGGCGCACCGCCTCCTCGGCGTCGCCTTCGAGCTCGGCCTGCCGGCCGCGCCAGTAGTCGACCTCCTGCGCCGTCTCGTCGCCGCGCAGCGCCAGGTCGAGCCAGGCGCCGGCGCGGTCGGCGCGGCCGACGACGAGGTCGGAGGCGGCGAGGAAGATCGCTGCCCGCGCCGCCGTCGCCTGCCACTGCCGCCGGCCGGCGAGGACCTCGAACAGCTCGAGCGCCCGCTCCTCCTGGCCGTTCCTCCACTCGAGGCGCAGCGCGCCGATCAGCGCCGCGTCGGCGAAGCGGCCCACCGGATCGGTGCGGTAGGCGCGGCGGAAGGTCGCCGCCGCCTCCGGCCACTCGCCGATCAGCTCGTGGCAGCGCCCCTGCTGGTAGAGCGCCTGGGAGACGCGCGCCGGCTCGCGGGCGCGGGCGGCGAGCGCCGCGTAGCCGGCCGCCGCCTGGGCGTAGCGCTCCTGCCAGAAGCGGCTGCGCACCAGGGTGTAGGCGAGGTCGTAACGCTCGCCGGAGAGCGTGCCGGTGAAGCGGGCGACGAGCGGCCCCAACACCTCGATGGCGCGGTCGAAGTCGCGGTGCTGGTGGAGGGCCAGGCCGAGGAGCCGCGCCACCTCCGGCGCCGGGCGCGGGCCGACCAGCGCGAGGACGCGGTCGGCGGCGAGCCGCGCCGCCTCGTCGTCGATCGCCTCCTCGAGGAGCGCCACGTAGAGCGACAGGGCGCGGTCGCGCTCGCCCTCGCGGAGCGCGCAGTCGGCGCGGGTCAGGGTGACCAGCCGCCGCTCGCCGCCCTCGAGGCGGCCGGCCTCGAGCTCGCGGAGCAGCCGGCAATCGCCGCCGGCGAGCACCGTCTCGCGGAGCAGGCGCGCGGCGTCGGGCACCAGCGCGTCGACGCCGCGATCGGCGACCGCGGTGGCGATCAGCCCCGCCGCCAGCTCGGGATGGCCGAGCACCGCGTGCTGGCCGGCGGCGCGGAAGCGGCTGTAGGCGGCGAGCGCCGGGGTCTCGCTCATCGCCGTCACGAAGGCGGCGGCGGCCTCGGCCTCGCGGCCGGCGCGGTCGAGGAGGTCGGCGCGCAGCACGCCGAGCCCCAGGCGATGGGCGCGCAGGGTGTCGTCGGCGAGCAGGCGCTCGATCAGCGCGAGCGCCTGGTCGTCG
>DATABP010000422.1:0-7874 GCA_036259515.1 Thermoanaerobaculia bacterium
CGCGGATGCGTCTGCGACGGCGGGTCGAGCGATGCTCGAGCTCGGCACGCAGCTGCTCACGTACGGCCCGGTCCAGGCCGAGTTGCACGCAGCCGGCGGGGCGCAGGGCGCCGTCGCCGCCGAGCGCGGGGGCGAGCCGGACGGCGGCGCCGAGGCGCTCCGGGCGCAGGCCGCCGCCGGCGTCGGGGGACGAGGGGAGGGTCGGGTTCGATTCGCTCATCTCGCTCTCCTTCCGTGGTCGCTGGAACGTTTCTGGCAGGCTAAGACGGCCGATGCGATCGCCCGAGCGGGAGCCGCGGATCGCCCGGAGACGCGCCGCACCGGCCGCGTGGCCGGCCGGCAAGTCGCCGCTCGGGAGAAATCGCGCGCCCGCCATCCTTCGAGCCGGAGGTCCTGCGATGCCGTCCTGTCCCGCCGCCCGTTCCCGCCGCCGGCCGTCCGTCGCCGCCGCGGCCGCCGCCCTGACCCTCGCCGCCCTCGCCGCGCCGCCCGCCCGGGCGCAGCTCCCCGAGCTGGAGCTCGAGCCGGTGGCCGGCGGCCTGCCGCAGCCGACCGGCATCGTCCACGCCGGCGACGCGCGGCTCTTCGTGGTGCTCCAGCGCGGCGACGTGATGATCCTGCGCAACGGGACGGTGCAGCCGCAGCCCTTCCTCGACATCGAGGACCAGGTGCTCAACCAGGGCGAGCAGGGGCTCCTCTCGCTCGCCTTCCACCCGGACTACGCCACGAACGGCTTCTTCTTCGTCAACTACATCGACCGGCAGGGCGACACCGTGATCTCCCGCTTCCGGGTGTCCGCCAACGCCGACCGCGCCGACCGGGCGAGCGAGACGGTGCTCCTCCGCATCGACCAGCCGTTCGCCAACCACAACGGCGGCCAGCTCGCCTTCGGGCCGGACGGCATGCTCTACGTGGCGACCGGCGACGGCGGCAGCGGCTTCGACCCGCAGTGCAACGCCCAGGACCTGTCGAACCTGCTCGGCAAGATCCTCCGCCTCGACGTCGACGCGGCGCCGGCGACGCCGCCGCACTACGCGGTGCCACCGGACAACCCGTTCGTCGGCCAGGGCACGGCGCGCGGCGAGATCTGGCACTTCGGGCTGCGCAACCCGTGGCGCTTCTCGTTCGACCGCGCCACCGGCGACCTCTACGTCGGCGACGTGGGGCAGAACCAGGTCGAGGAGATCGACTTCCTGCCCGCCGGCGCCGGCGGCGGCGACAACTTCGGCTGGAAGGTGATGGAGGGGAACGTCTGCACCGGCCGGAGCGACGGCTGCACCGTGCCGCTGCCGCCCTGCGATTCGCCGCAGTTCACCGACCCGGTGCTCACCTACCCGAACGGCGGCGGCGAGTGCGCGGTGACCGGCGGCTACGTCTACCGCGGCGCGCGCATCCCCGGGCTCGTCGGCTGGTACGTGTTCGGCGACTTCTGCAGCGGCCGGCTGTGGGCGGCGCGGCGCTTCGGCGGCGCCTGGGCGCGCCAGGAGCTGCCGATCCAGGCGCCCTTCCTCCAGACCTTCGGCGAGGGCGTCGACGGCGAGCTCTACCTCGGCGCCCAGGGGCAGGTGCTGCGGCTGGTGGCGGCCGGCGGCGAGCCCGAGCCGGAACCGGAGCCGGAACCGGAGCCGGAGCCGGAGCCCGAACCGGAGCCCGAGCCGGAGCCGCCCGAGCCGTGCGTCGCCGACGCGGACACCCTCTGCCTCGGCGAAGGCGGCCGCTTCGCGGTCGAGGCGACGTTCCAGGTCCCGGGCGAGCCGGAGCGCCGCGGGCGGACGCGGCCGATCACCGAGGACACCGGGTCGCTGTGGTTCTTCGACCCCGCCAACCTCGAGCTGGTGGTCAAGGTGCTCGACGCCTGCGGCCCGTTCGACCGCTTCTGGGTGTTCGCCGCAGGGCTGACCGACGTCGAGGTCGAGCTGACGGTGCGCGACGGCGTGCGCGGCGGCACGAAGCGCTACGTCAATCCGGCGGGGACGCCTTTCCAGCCGGTGCAGGACACCGACGCCTTCGCCACCTGCCCGTGAGCGGCGGCGGCGCGGCGGGCGGGGAGGGCGGGGAGGGCGCTAGTCGCGGTAGCGGTAGGTGATGCGCCCGCGGTTGAGGTCGTAGGGGGAGACCTCCACCTTCACGCGGTCGCCTTCCAGCACGCGGATGCGGAAGCGGCGCATCTTGCCGGCGATCTTGGCCAGCACGGAGTGGTCGTCGGTCACCTGGACGCGGAAGTTGGTGTTGCCGAGCACCTGGGTGACGCGGCCTTCGAGCTCGATCGCTTCTTCCTTCACGGCGGTGTCTTGGGTCATCGGGTCTCCTCGCGGTCGTGGACGGGGCGCTGCGACGGTATCAGACCGCCTGGGGAGCGGCCGGCGCGGCGGGTGCACGCGCTCTAACCGATTGATGCGGCGGGAGATTCCGACGCGGAGACGACTCGGCGAGAGGGGGCGGGGCCGGCGCTCGGCCCCGCCCCGGGAGGAGGGAGGTGGGGAGGGGTTACTGCGCGTCCGCCACGCGGACCGTCACGTGGTGGTCGAGGACGTCCTCGCCGAGCCAGCGGGCGAGCACCTCGCGGGGGACCGGGGCGAGGGTGGCGGTGAGCCGCCGCTCGGCGCCGCCGCGGACCACCGTGTAGGCGACCTCGGAGCCGACCGCGAGGCCGGCCTTGACCTTCTTGACCTGCTCCTGGTTCTCCTCGGCGAAGCGGACGCCGTTGATCGCCACCAGCACGTCGCCGGTGCGGAAGCCGGCCGCCTCGGCCGGGCTGCCCGCGGCCACGGCGCTGACCGCGTAGCCGCCGCCGGACGCCTTCTCGGTCTCGAGGCCCAGCCAGCCGTGGCGGGCCATGCGCTCCGCCTTTTCGGCGAGGCACGACTCGGCGTCGGCCGCCTTCGCCTTGTCGTGGGCGTGGCCGCCGCCGGCGGCGGCGATCCCGGCGCCGGCGAGGGCGACGGCGAGGGCGACGAGCAGGACGAGCTTCTTCATCACGACCTCCTTCGGGTGGGGGAGGCGGCGCCTCCCGGGTTCGGATGCTGCGTTGCCACGGGAGAACCCTAGGCCCCCGGCCTGTCAACGTCATCAAGCGCCGGTAAAAAGTTGCAAAAGCTCGTCAATCTGCGGTCAACGCGGGAGCTTTCGGCCGGCGCCGGGGCTAAGATGGCGGCGATGGCCCTCCGCCGCCGCCTCCGCCGCGCCGGGCTGCCGGCGCCGCTCCCCCGCCGCACGCTGTGGCTGGGCTTCGCCGCCGTGCTGGCGCCGCTCGCCATCCTCCTGGCGCTCCAGTACCGCTGGCTGGTCGAGCTCGAGCGGGCCTCGGCGGCGACCCGCGAGGCGGCGCTCCGCAACTACCTCGAGGCGGTGGCGGGCGAGGTCGAGCTGTACTACGCGGCGAGCGCCGAGCGGACGCTCAACGTCCCCGCCCACGTCTTCACCCAGGACCGTCTCGACAAGGTCGCCGCCCACTTCAAGAAGAAGCCGCCGGAGGGGGCGCGGCGGCTGTTCGTGGTCAGCTTCGTCGGCGAGGCGAGCGGCAAGCCGCTCTTCTTCGACCCCGCCTGCGGCGACTTCGCCCCGGCGCCGTGGACCCCGGAGCTGCGCGCCGTGCTGGTCGCCACCTCGGGCTGGCAGACGCTGGCCCACAAGGGCGGCGTCGTCGACCAGGTGGCGCCGACCGTCGAGGAGCGCGACCCGGCGCACCGCATCCTGCTCAACCCGATCACCGACGACGCCTCGCGGGTGGTCGGCGTCGCCGGCATGGTGCTCGACGAGCGCTGGTTCGCCGAGACGCTCCTGCCCGGCGCGATCGCCAAGGCGTTGCCCAAGTATCTGGGAGATCCAGACAGGCTCCGCGATCCGGACGCCCTGCCGGTGGTCACCGTCGCCGACGGCGCCGGCCGGCGGGTGTACTCGACGGTGCCCGGGCGCCGCGACGCGCCGGAGGTCGAGCGCCCGCTCGCCTTCGTCTTCACCGACTGGCGGGTCGGCCTGGCGAGCCGCCACCCGCACGCCGGCGACTGGGCGCGCGGCAACTTCCTGCTCAACGTCGGTCTGTCGGCGGCGCTGGCGCTGGCGCTGACCGGCGGCGTCGTCCTGGCGCTGCGCACCGCCTCGCGCGAGATGCGGCTGTCGCAGATGAAGAGCGACTTCGTCTCGAACGTCTCCCACGAGCTGAGGACGCCGCTCGCCTCGATCCGCGTCTTCGGCGAGCTCCTGCGGCTGGGGCGGATCGCCGATCCCCGCAAGGTCCACGAGTACGGCGAGTACATCGAGACGGAGAGCCGGCGGCTGACCGGGCTGATCGACAACCTGCTCGACTTCGCGCACATCGAGTCGGGGCGGGAGAGCTACCGGCTCGAGCCCGGCGACCTGGGCGAGGTGGTCGCCGAGGCGCTCGACGGCTTCGAGCTGCGCCTCCGCCAGAGCGGCTTCCGGCTGACCTGGCGGCCGCCCGCCGGGCCGCTGCCGCCGGTCGCCTTCGACCCGGCGGCGATCGCCCACGCGCTCGCCAACCTGCTCGACAACGCGGTCAAGTACTCGGGCGACGCGCGCGAGATCGAGGTCACCCTCGGCCGCCGCGGCGGCGAGGCGGTGCTCGCGGTGCGCGACTGGGGGATCGGCATCCCGAAGGACGAGCACGAGAAGATCTTCGACCGCTTCCACCGCGTGTCGACCGGCCTGGTGCACGACGTCAAGGGCACCGGGCTCGGGCTCTCGATCGTGCGCCACGTGGTGGCGGCGCACGGCGGACGGGTGGAGGTGGAGAGCCGGCCGGGGCAGGGGAGCCGCTTCGCGATCGTGCTGCCGCTCGCCGCGCCGGCGGGCGAGCCGGCGGCGGAGCCCGCGGCCGGCGAGCTGGTCCCCGGCGAGGGCGTGCCGTAGCCGCCGCTGGAACCGGCGGCCGGACGCCACGTATCAAGGAGGCGATGCGAGCCATGCAGTCGGCCCTGCAGTCGATGGCGGCGAAGGAGGCGGCGACCCGAGACGCGGTGGCGACGCCGCGGGTGCTGATCGTCGAGGACGACGACGCGATGAGCGTGGCGCTCGCCGACGGCTTCGCCTACGAGGGCTACGCCGTGCGGGTGGCGCGCGACGGCGCCGCCGGCCTCGCCGCCGCCACCGCCGAGCCGCCCGACCTCGTCATCCTCGACGTCATGCTGCCGCGGATGACCGGCCTCGACGTCTGCCGCAAGCTGCGCGGCGCCGGCTCGGCGGTGCCGATCATCATGCTCACCGCCCGCGGCCAGGAGGCCGACAAGGTGCTGGGACTCCGCCTGGGTGCCGACGACTACGTCACCAAGCCCTTCGGCTTCCTGGAGCTCCTCGCCCGCGCCGAGGCGGTGCTGCGCCGCGCCGGCGCCCGCCGGCCGGACATCGAGGCGGCCGAGATCGGCGACCTGGTCGTCGACTTCCGCCGCCACGAGGCGACCCGCGACGGAAGCCCGGTCGAGCTGACCGCGCGCGAGATCGAGCTCCTCCGCTACTTCGTCGAGCACCGCGGCGAGGTGCTCACCCGCGAGCGCCTGCTCGACGCGGTGTGGGGCTACAACGCCATCCCCTTCACCCGCACCGTCGACATGCACGTCGCCAAGCTGAGGAAGAAGATCGAGCCCGACCCGGCGAACCCGCGCCTCCTGGTGACGGTGCACCGGCTGGGGTACAAGCTGGTCGGCTAGGGCGCGCGGGACGCCCGCGGGGGCCGGCCGGAACGGCGCCGGCCCCCCGGGGCGGCCGAGGTCAGTGGACCTCGGAGATGTGGTTGCGGCGCATCGCGTCGATCGAGGCGGACAGGCCGTGCCCGTGGCCGGGCAGGAAGGGGTCGTCCGGGAGCACGCCGAAGGCGTCGAGGTGGGCCTCGACGGCGACGGCGTCGATCAGCGGGAAGTGGCCGCAGGTCATGTTCGCCACGTCGACGATGTCGAGCTCGCGGCGGGCGAGGTCGTCGAAGTCGCGCAGCGGGGCGCCGAACGCCGGGTCCGGCCAGTCGTTGATCCCGGAGAGGAAGCCGGAGATCGTCGCCGGCAGGACGGTGCTCGACGGGTCGACGTGGACGAACGGGGTCCCCGTCTCGCCGCGGTGGCAGCCGTTGCAGGCCGCCAGCGAGGCGCGGTGACGGGCCTCGTTGGTGAACAGGTCGGCGAGGTTGAGTCCGACGCCGTCCCAGTGGTGCTCGATCTGGAGCGTGGGGTTGGGGACGTCCGGGTCGGGCACCTGCGGGTTGGCGCCGAGGAACGGCCCGCCCTGGAAGAACAGCGGCACCTGCGGGATCGGGCCGTTGAACTGGGCGACGATCGCCGGCCGGACGTTGTTCAGGATCCAGTTGCCGAAGGTCGGCGTGAAGTTGAACGGATCGGCGGCGGTGTCGGCGGTGGTCGTCTCCGCGAGCATCGAGAACGGCTTCTGGGTGAGCTGGAACTCGCGGATCTCCCAGCGCACGTCGGGCGGCAGCGGGATCTGCTGGCCGCCGATGACGACGAACGGCGGGTTCGGCGGGTTGAGCGGCGGCGAGGTCTGCGGCAGCGAGATCTCGTTGGTGCGGAGCTGGCCGAGCGAGTTGCCGTTCGGCCGCCGCGGGTCGGCGTTGGCGCGCACCACCGACTGGGTCAGCGCCGCCAGCCGGCTGTTGTAGGCCAGCGTGCCCGGCGCGTAGTTGGCGAGGTCGACCAGCCGCTGCGCCCAGCCGCGCACGTCCTCGCAGTCGCACTTCGGCACCTTGTACTCGAAGATCACCGAGAAGGCGAGCGCGCGGCAGGTGCGGGTGTCGCCGGCGAGGTCCTCGTACGGGCTGGGCGTGCCGCTGCCGATCTCGGTCACCGCGAAGTAACCGTTGCTCGAGAAGCCGGGCGGCAGCACCACGCCGAAGACGAAGCGCAGCTCGCCGGCGTCGAGGAAGTTGCCGCTCGCCGAGCCGGAGTAGCCTCCGCCGCCGGTGGTGGTGGCGAGGTCGACGCGCGAGACGACCGCCAGCAGCCGGAACGGCGCCCGCCGCAGGTCGAGCCGCTTGGCGCCCGCCTTCCAGTCGTTGATCAGCTGCAGGATCTGCGCGCGGGTGGAGACGGTGGTGCCGTTGATCGTCGGCCCCGGGTTCTGCGCCCAGGTGCGCAGCCACTGCTCGACGAAGACGGCGGGGTCGATGCCGGTCTGCGGCTGGTTCGCCATCTCGGTCATCAGGTGCTTGAAGGTCCAGACGCCGTCGGGGTTGCCGGCGCCGGTGCAGGGGTCCCAGGTGCGCTGGGGGTCGCGCACCACGCCGGGGTCGCGGATCATCAGCACCCGGTCCTGGAAGGTGTTGGTGCCGAGAGTGACGTTGGCGGCGGAGATCGTCCGCGCCCCGCTCTTGGCGCCGCCGCCGATGCGCGCCGCGCCGGCGGTCGGCGAGGTCGGCTCGGCCTCCTGGAGGCCGCCGCCGGAGAGGAAGTTCACAGCGGTCTCGATCTCCACCTCGGCGCCGGCGGCGAAGGCCTCGTAGTCGAACGGCTCGGCGGTGACGAAGCCGGCGAAGCGGCGGCCGGCGAACGACGGCACCTGCGAGGTGCCGCGGGCGCTCACCTCGGAACGGTCGTGCTGAGCGCGCGCGGAGAGCTCCGCGTCGTCGACCGCCGCCACGCCGGTGAAGCGGCCGTCGCCGGCGGTGCGGTCGACGCCGCGGCCGTCGTCGCGCAGGAGCGTGCGGTGCGAGCCCTCGCCGATCACGATGAAGTCCTGGTGGCCGTCCGCCGCCTTGAGCTCGACCTGCTCGCGCGAGAGCTGGACCGACACCAGCACGTTGCCGTGCGGGTGCGAGGTCTTCTGGACGAACACCGCCTCGGGCGGCGCGATCGGCGCCTCCAGGCTGTCGGACAGGTCGCTGCCGGTGCTGGCCCCGTCGGCCAGCGGGATCAGCCGTC
>DATABP010000423.1:0-2182 GCA_036259515.1 Thermoanaerobaculia bacterium
ACACCACCGCCGCCACCCCCACCGCCAGGCACCCGGCGAAGAAGGCGATCCGCCCGCGCTCGCCGCGGCTCTCGCGGGCGAGGGCGCGGAGGTAGGAGCGGAGCCTCATCGCGCGGCGTCGACGGCGACGGCGCCCGCCCCGCCCCAGCCGCCGCCCGCCCGCCGCTCGTCGCGCTCGATCCGCCCGTCGCGCAGGTGGACGCGGCGGTCGGCGCGGCCGGCGACGGCGGGGTCGTGGGTGACCAGCACCAGCGTCGTGCCCTCCGCGGCGCGCAGCTCGGCGAGGAGGTCGAGCACCCGCTCGCCGGTCGCGCTGTCGAGGTTGCCGGTCGGCTCGTCGGCGAGGAGCAGCGCCGGCCGCGGCGCGAAGGCGCGGGCCAGCGCCACCCGCTGCTGCTCGCCGCCCGAGAGCTGCGTCGGGTAGTGGTGCCCGCGCTCGCCGAGGCCGACGGCGGCGAGGAGCGCGTCGGCGCGGCGGCCGGCGTCCGGCTCGTCGAGCAGCTCGAGCGGCAGGAGCACGTTCTCGCGCGCCGTCAGGTTGCCGAGGAGCTGGAAGCTCTGGAAGACGAAGCCGACGCGGTGGCGGCGGAGCAGCGCCAGGCGGTCCTCGGAGAGGCGGTGCACCGGCTCGCCGTCGAGCCACACCTCGCCGGCGTCGGGGCGGTCGAGGCCGGCCATCAGCGCCAGGAGCGTCGACTTGCCGCTCCCCGACGGGCCGAGCACGGCGACGAACTCGCCGCGCTCGACGGCGAGGTCGACGCCGTCGACGATGGTCAGCACGCGGCCGCCCGAGGGCAACCGGCGGGTGAGGGCGCGGAGCTCGAGGAAGGCCGGCATCGGGCGCGGAGTCTATCGGCCCGGCGCCCGGCGCAGCGCTATCGGACGCCGCGCCGCTTTGCTATGTTGGCCCGATGAGCGAGACGGCCACCCTCCCCTCCCGGCACCCCTCCGCCCCCGCCGCGCCCCCGACCGCCTTGCCGGCCCACGCCGCGCTGATCGCCGCGCTCTCCCGAGCGGTGGAGGCGGACGGCGTCCGTGCGATCACCTCGCGCGTCCAGCACGAGCTGGAGTCGCGCATCGCCGCCGGGCTCGACCTGGGCGAGCGCTTCCGGCGCCCGCGCCCGGACGGCTACGCCCGCCGCCTCTTCCACCGCGACCCGGCCGGCCGCTTCAGCGTGGTGGCGATGACCTGGGGCCCCGGCCAGGCGACCCCGCTCCACGACCACGCCGGCATCTGGTGCGTCGAGGGCGTCGTCGAGGGCACGCTCGAGGTCGCCCGCTACGAGCTGCTCGCGGCCGGCGCCGACGGCGTCCACCGCTTCGCCGAGCGCGGCCGCACGACCGCCGGCGTCGGCTCCTCGGGGGCCCTGATCCCGCCCTTCGAGTACCACACGCTGGCCAACAGCAGCGACCAGGCGGTGGCGATCACCCTCCACGTCTACGGCGGCGACATGGACCGTTGCTCGGCGTTCGAGCCGCTCGGCGAGGCGGGTGCGTACCGGCGGGTCGAGAAGACGCTGTCGTTCCACGACTAGGAACGCGATCGGGTCAGCCGCCGCCCCCCACCAGCTCCCCGACCGGCACGAACCGGTACCCCAGCTCCACCGCCGCCGGCACCTCCTCCGCCAGCACCGCTCGGGTCGACGGATAGGGGTGGCCGATGGCGATCGCGGCGCCGTTCTCGCGGGCGAGCGCGAGGAGGCGGCGGAACTGACCGCGGACGGCCTCGGGGCGCGGATCGGGGTCGAGGAAGACGTGGCGCTCGGCGGCGGGCAGGCCGAGGTCGCGGGCGGTGGCGAAGGCGACGCTCCGGGCGCTGGTGCGCGAGTCGAGGAAGTAGAGGCCGCGGCCGGCGAGCTCGGCGAGGACGGCGCGCATCGCGGCGGGATCGGCGGTGAGCACCGAGCCCATGTGGTTGTTGACGCCGGAGGCGCCGGGCACCGCCGCCAGGGCCGCGCGGGTGCCGGCGGCGAGCTCGCGCCGGCTCATCGCGGCGGACAGCGCGCCGGGGCCGGGATCGGCGCCGCCGCGGCCCTCCATCGGCAGGTGGAGGAGCACCTCGGCGCGGCGGCCGGCCAGCGCGGCGACCACCTCGGGAGTGCGCGTCTCGAACGGGAGCACGGCGTAGGTCAGCGGCACCCCGAGGGCGGCGAGGTCGCGCACCTCGTCGAGGCTGCGGCCG
>DATABP010000424.1:0-1663 GCA_036259515.1 Thermoanaerobaculia bacterium
GCGGCAGGCCCGGGACGGGCGCCGCGGCGGAACGGGGACGGGGGCGTCAGCAGGCGGCGATCCGCATGGCGCGGCGTTCTATCACGGGCGGGGACGGAGGAGCAAGACGGGAGAGCGAGATCGGGAGCTCGGTGGTGGCGGCGGGCGCGCGGGACCCAACCTCCTGCCGCCTAGAATGGGGAGGTGAACCTCCACGACCTGTGGGCGATCGCCGCCGCTCGCGATGCGGTGCGGCTGGCGTTGGACTTCCGCGGCGAGCCCGGCGGGCGATGGACCTACGGCGAGCTGTTCGCCGCGGCGGAGCGGGTGGCGGAGGAGCTCCGGCGCCGCGGCCTCGAGCCGGGCGATCGGGTGGCGTTGCAGGTGGGGAACCGGCCGGAGATGGTCGTCCTCTTCCTCGCCGTGCTGCGGCTGGGGGCGGTGGCGCTGCCGGTCAACACCGGCTACCGGGCGCGGGAGCTGGCGCACGTGGCACGGGACGCCGAGCCGCGGCTGGTGGTCGGCGAGGCGGAGCGGCGGGACGTCGTCGAGGAGGCGCTGGCGGAGGCCGGCGACGGGCCGCAGGTGGCGCTCGCCGAGGAGCTGGCGGCGCTCGGCCGGCCCGGCGGGGACGCGGCGGCGCCCGGCCCGTCCGCCCCCCGGCCCGGCGGCTCCGACCTCGCGATGCTCCTCTACACCTCGGGCACCACCGGCCACAGCAAGGGGGCGATGCTCACCCACCACAACCTGCTGGCGACGGTGACCGCTCTGCTCGCCGCCTGGGGGTGGCGGCGCGAGGACGTGCTGCTCCTCGCCCTGCCGCTCTTCCACATGCACGGGCTGATCGTCGGGCTGGCGACCGCGCTCGCCGCCGGGGCGACGGTGCGCCTCCACCCGCGCTTCGACGCTGGCCGCGTCGTCGCCGAGCTGGCCGAGGACGGCCCGGGCGCGCCCACCGTCTTCTTCGGCGTGCCGACGATGTACGTGCGGCTGGTCGACGCGCTCGCCGGCCGGCCCGCCGACGCCCGCCGCCTCGCCCGCCTGCGCCTCTTCGCCTCCGGCAGCGCGCCGCTCGCCGCCGAGACCTTCGCCGCCTTCCGCGCGCTGACCGGCCACGAGCCGCTCGAGCGCTACGGGATGACCGAGACGGGGATGAACCTCTCGAACCTCTACGCCGGGCCGCGGCGGCCGGGGTCGGTGGGCGTGCCGCTTCCCGGCGTGTCGGCGCGGATCGTCGGCCGCGACGGCCGCGAGGTGCCCGACGGCGAGGACGGCGAGCTCCTGGTCGCCGGCTCGAACGTCTTCGCCGGCTACTGGCGCGACCCGGAGAAGACCGCCGCCTCCTTCGTCGCCGACGAGGCCGGCCGCCGCTGGTTCCGCACCGGCGACCTCGCCCGCCGCGACCCGGCGAGCGGCGCCTTCACCCTCCTCGGCCGCCGCCACGAGCTGATCCTGGTCGGCGGCTACAACGTCTACCCGCGCGAGGTCGAGGAGGTGCTGGCCGGCCACCCGGCGGTGCGCGAGGCGGCGGTGGCCGGCGTCGCCGACCGCGACCGCGGCGAGCTGCCGGCGGCGTGGGTGGTCCTCGACCCCGCCGCCGGCCCGCCGCCCGACGCCGACGCCCTCCGCGCCTGGGCCGCCGAGCGCCTCGCCGCCTTCAAGCTCCCGCGCTCGATCCGCTTCC
>DATABP010000425.1:0-4497 GCA_036259515.1 Thermoanaerobaculia bacterium
CCGTCGCCCGCCGCCGCACCCGCTACGACGACCTGGCGCTCGCCGACGACGAGGTGCCGCTGCCGCCGGAGTCCGCCGCCGCCGCCGAGGCGCTCCTCGCCCGTGCCGCCGCCGCCGACCTCGCCGCCGCCCTCGGCCTCGACGAGGAGCCGGCCGCCTCCTTCCTCGCCCGCCTGCGCAGCCTCGCCCAGTGGATGCCGGAGCTCGAGCTGCCCGCCTTCGACGACGACGACCTCCGCGCGCTCCTGCCGCTCCTCGCCGCCGGCCGCCGCTCGCTCGACGACCTCCGCCGGGCGCCGCTGGTCGACGTGCTGCGCGGCCACCTGACGCCGCGCCAGGCGGCGGCGCTCGACCGCGAGGCGCCGGAGCGGCTCACCGTGCCCACCGGCAGCCGCCTCCGCCTCGACTACCGGCCCGGCCGCCCGCCGGTCCTCGCCGTCCGCATCCAGGAGCTCTTCGGCACCGCCGACACCCCGCGCGTCGCCGGCGGCCGCGTCCCCGTCCTCCTCCACCTCCTGGCCCCCAACGGCCGCCCGCAGCAGGTCACCCAGGACCTCGCCGGCTTCTGGCGGCGCACCTACCCCGAGGTCAAGAAGGAGCTCGCCGGCCGCTACCCGAAGCACCCCTGGCCGGACGACCCGCTGCGCGCCGAGCCGACGCGGAGGGCGAAGCGGCGCTGACGGCACGAGGCGGCCGACGGCGGCGCCCCGTCCTGTCGTAAGGTGCGCCCCATGCAGCGAGCTCTCCGGTCGGCGCTTGCCGCCGCGGCGTCGTTCGTCGTCGCCTGCGCGGGCGAGTCGCCGCCGAGCGGTCGAGGAGCGCCCGACTCCGCCGCCCAGCCGGCCACTCTCCGCGTCGCCCTCTTCAACGTCATGGAGCTCGACGCGGCGAAGGTGGGGCGGCCGGACGATCCGCAGCTCGCCGCCGCCGCCGCGATCGTCGCCCGCCTGCGGCCCGACGTGCTGGTGCTCCAGGAGGTCGACGCGCCGCCGGAGGACCCGGGGGCGGTGGCGCGGCGGTTCGCCGAGCGGTACCTGGCTCCGGCCGGGGTGGAGCTGCCGCACGTGTTCGCGGCGCCGTCGAACACCGGGCGGCTGTCCGGGCACGACCTCGACGGCGACGGCGTGGTCGCCACGGAGGCCGACCTCGGCACCCGCGCCTACGGCGACGACAGCTTCGGCTACGGCGAGTACCCGGGGCAGTACGGGATGGCGGTGCTGTCGCGGCTGCCGATCGCCGCCGGCGAGGCGCGCACCTTCCGCGACTTCCCGTGGCGCGAGCTGCCGGGGCACCACCTCCCGCCCGGCTTCTACTCGCCCGAGGAGCTGGCGGTGCTGCCGCTGTCGAGCAAGAGCCACTGGGACGTGCCGGTCGAGATCGCCGGCGGGCGGCGGCTGCGTCTCCTGGTCAGCCATCCGACGCCCCCGGTGTTCGACGGCGACGAGGACCGGAACGGCCGCCGCAACTTCGACGAGATCGCCTTCTGGCTCCACTACCTCGACGGCTCGCCGGCGCTGGTCGACGACCGCGGCCGGGCCGGCGGCCTCGCGCCCGGGTCGCTCTTCGTCCTCGCCGGCGACCTCAACGCCGACCCGCTGCGCCCGTCGTCGACCTACGAGGGCACCACCGCGATCCGCCAGCTCCTCGCCCATCCGCTGCTCGTCGACCCCGCCGACGTGCTGGTCAGCGCGGGCGGCCGGCTCCACGGCCGCGGCGGCGAGCCCCGCGCCGAGCAGGTCACCGCCGAGTTCGCCGGCGGCATGCGGGTCGACTACCTCCTCCCCTCGCGGCGCCTGACGGTCGCCGACGGCGGCCTCTTCTGGCCCTCCCCCGAAGCCGACCCGGAGGGCCACCGCCTGGCCACCGCCGCCTCCGACCACCACCTCCTCTGGCTGGAGCTCCGGCTGCCCGACTGACGCCGGCCCGGAGCGATCGCGGGCCGCGCCCTAACCCCGATCTTCCGCCCAGGCGCGGCGTGCCCCGGGCCGGTCCGCCCCCACGGCCCCCGGCGCTCCCGCCTCCCGCTCGGCACCGTCGCTCTCTGTCGCGACGTACCCGTTGCCGTCCACCATCCCCACCTCCACCGCCTCTCCCGCCGCCGCCGACAACGGCAGCCGCACCTCGAACGTGCTGCCCCTCCCCTCCCCCGCGCTCGCCGCCCGCACCTCGCCGCCGTGGAGCTCGACGAGCTGCCGCACCAGCGTCAGGCCGATGCCCAGCCCGCCGCCCGGGCGGTCGAGCGTCTGGTGACCCTGGGCGAAGAGGTCGAACACCTGCGGCAGGAGCTGCGGGCCGATGCCGACGCCGTCGTCGCGCACCCGCAGCACCGCGAGCTCGCCCTCCCGCTCCGCCGTCACCTCGACGTGCCCGCCCGGCTCGGTGTAGAGGGCGGCGTTGCGCAGCAGGTTGCCGAGCACCTGGTCGAGGCGCGTGGCGTCGGCGATCATCGGCAGCGGCTCGTCGGTCACGCGGACGGCGAGCTGGTGCCGGCGCGCCTCGAGGAGCGGCTGGCAGGTCTCGACCGCGCGCGCCACCACCTCGACGAGGTCGAGCGGCGCGCGCTTGAGCTCGACCTTGCCGCGGGTGATGCGCGACACGTCGAGGAGGTCGTCGACCATGCGGGTGAGGTGGCGCATCTGGCGGCGGATCACCCCCACCGAGCGCGCCGTCCTCGGGTCGGGGTCGGCGACCTGCTCGAGCAGGTGCGAGGCGGTCGAGATCGCGCCCAGCGGGTTGCGCAGCTCGTGCGCCAGCATGGCGAGGAACTCGTCCTTGCGCCGGTCGGCCTCGGCCAGCGCCTCGGCGCGCTCGCGCAGCTCCTCGGCCAGCCGCTCGCGCTCGCGGGTGCGCGCCTCGAGCCGCTCGCGCATGTCGCGGAAGTTGACCGACAGGCGGTCGATCTCGGAGACGCCGGAGCTGCGCAACGGCACGTCGGGGTTGCCGCCGGCGAGCTGATCGGCGGCGGCGGCGAGGCGCCGGAGCGGCGCCGCGATCGCGCGCGCCACGACGATGCCGGTGCCCACCGCCGCCAGCACCGCGGTGATCAGCAGCAGAAAGGCGAGCAGGCGCTCGCGGCGCACCGAGGCGCGCGTCGCCGAGATCGAGCGCGCCACCGCCACCTCCCAGCCCAGCCCCGGCACCGGCGTCCGCTCCTCCTCGCCCAGCTCGGCGGGCGACAGCGCGTCGCCGCCCCGCTCGGTGGCCAGCACGCGGCCGTTCTCGTCGAGGAGGCGCACGGCCAGACCGGGCTGGGACAGCCGCGACAGCACCGCCGCCGGGTCGTAGCCGGTGATCAGGAGCCCGCGGGGCCGCCCGCCCGGGCCGGGCACTACGGCGGCGGCGAGGAGCAGCGGGTGGGAGGCGTCGTCGTAGAGGCGCACCGCGGGAGCCTTGGCGCCCCGCGTCTCCTGCAGCAGGCGGAGCACCGACAGCCGCTCGATCGGTCGCCGCCCGACCTCGGCCACGGGTGTGCCGTCCGGCTGGTAGACGCCGATCGCCGCGATGCGCTGCTTCTCCTCGGCGGCTTCGGCGATCAGCGCCCGCTGCCGTGCCGGCG
This sequence comes from Thermoanaerobaculia bacterium, assembly GCA_036259515.1. GTDB lineage: Bacteria > Acidobacteriota > Thermoanaerobaculia > Multivoradales > JBCCEF01 > DATABP01. The sequence goes on from DATABP010000425.1 coordinate 3,557, forward strand.
TCCACGGCGCCAGGCTCGACGCCGCCGCCAGCGTCTCGCTGCGGCCGCCGATCAGCTCCAGGTAGTCGACGACGTTGCGCGCCACCGAGATCGACTCGTCCTGCCGCGACGCCGCGGCGAGGCTCTCCGCCTCGCGCTCGCTGCCCGACTGGAGCAGCGCGACGACGGTCAGGAGGCCCACCGAGGTGGTCAGCGCGAAGGTCAGCGCCAGCCGGGTGGCGAGCGACGCGGGGTCGAACCGGCGCAGGCGGCGCCGCAGCCAGGGCAGAGCGGCGAGCACCAGCGCGGCGCTGCCGTAGAGCACCAGCCCGGTCCATCCGCCGGACGGCAGCGCCATCAGGAGCGCCGTGCCGAGGTAGGCGGCGGCGGCGGCGAGGTGCGCCAGCCAGGTCCACGAGCGCCGCACCCCCGGCCGCAGGTGGACGAAGACGAGGAGCGCGCCGCTCAGGAGCAGCATGGCGCCGAGCAGCCGATGGGTGCCGGCCGCCGCGACGTAGGTGGCGGCCGGCAGCCGCTCGGCGACGCCGAGGAGCAGGGCGCCGAGGAGGAGGCCGACGCCGCCGAAGGCGAGCGACAAGGCGTCGCCGCGGCGGCGCTCGACGCGCGGCGGGGGCCGCTCGGGGAGGAAGCCGCTGGCGAGGAGCGCCAGCCCCAGGCCGCCGTAGGCGACCAGCCCCGTCCAGCCGCCGCTCTGCCCGAGGCTGATCCCGAAGCCGGCCAGCGCGGCGGCGGCGAGGGCGTGGGCGGTCAGCACCACCCCGCGGCCCGGCCGCAGCGCCGCCACCGCCAGCAGCGCGCCGCCGGCGGCGAGGAAGGCGACGCCCCAGGCGAGCGGGCGCTCGGACAGCGTCTCGTAGGCGAGCCCGGACAGCTCGTGCGGGGCGACGACCACGAAGGCGCCGAGGAAGGCGCAGAAGCCCCCGGCCCACCAGCGCAACGCG
>DATABP010000426.1:0-7146 GCA_036259515.1 Thermoanaerobaculia bacterium
AGGCCGCCTACCGCGAGGCGGCGGGGGAGGCGTGAGCGCTCGACCGGGGGGGAATGACCGCGGGCGCCGGGTCGTTGGGAACCGCGGAGGAGCGAGACGATGAGCGAGAGCACGCAGCCGATCGAGACGCAGGGAACGCCGCGGCCGGAGCCGCCGGCCGGGCCGGTGCGCCTCACCCCGAAGGCGGTCCAGATGGTGAAGATCACCCGCGAGCAGGAGGGCATCGAGGCCTCCTACGGGCTGCGCGTCGCGGTGCGCGGCGGCGGCTGCAGCGGGTTCGAGTACGCGCTCGACTTCGAGAACGAGCCGCGCGAGAACGACCACGTCCTCGAGTACGACGGGCTGTCGATCTTCGTCGACGCGCTGTCGGCGCGGTATCTCGACGGCACGGAGATCGACTACGTGCTCGGGATGCAGGGGGCGGGGTTCAAGTTCAACAACCCGAAGGCGGTGGGGAGCTGCGGCTGCGGGTCGTCGTTCGCGGTATAGGGCGGCGGCAGCGGTGGTGGCGGTGAGCGAGGCCGGGCGAGGAGCCCGGCCTTTCGCGTTTCGGGGCGGGTGCTATCCTGCGCCGCCATGATCTCCGATCCAGTGGCGGTGATGGCGGCGCTCGTCGGGGTCGCGGCGTTCTTCTTCTGGCTGGAGAAGGTCAGCGGGTGGCGGGTGTTCAACTACCTGGTGCCGCTGATCTGGATCTACGCGGTGCCGGTGCTGCTGCGCAACTTCGGCGTGCTGCCCGCGGAGTCGGCGGCGTACGACCTCCTCGGGCGCGTCGGGCTGCCGTTCGTGATCGTGCTCCTGCTGCTCAAGGTGGACGTGGGGGCGGCGGTGCGGATCATGGGGAAGGGCGTGGTGGTGATGCTGCTCGGCACCGCCGGGGTGGTGGTGGGGGCGGCGGTCGGGTACGGGGCGGTGAAGCAGTGGCTGGCGCCGGACGCCTGGAAGGGGTTCGCGGCGCTCTCGGGGAGCTGGATCGGGGGCACCGGCAACCTGGCGGCGGTGGCCGCCGGGGTCGAGGCGCCGCCTGAGCAGTTCGGGCTCGCCGTCATCGCCGACACCGCGATGTACATCTGGTGGCTGCCGCTGCTCCTCGCCTCGAAGGCGCTGGCGCCGCGCTTCAACAGGTGGGCGCGGGTGTCCGAGGAGCGGGTGGCGCGGATGGACGAGGCGGCCGCCGCGGCCCACGTCGAGGAGGAGCGGCCGGCGATGCGGCACTTCCTCTACCTGGCGCTGATCGGCCTCGCCGGCACCTGGGCGGCGTACGAGATCGCCGCCTTCCTGCCGGTGAGCGACGTCTTCTCGACCTCGACCTGGGTGGTGCTCCTGGTCACCGTCTTCGGCATCGCGCTGTCCTTCACCGGCGCCAAGAGGCTGCCCGCCTCGCACGACGTGGCGATGGCCGTGCTCTACGTCTTCGTCGCCCGCATGGGGGCGACCGCCTCGCTCGAGGGGCTGGCGCAGGCGCCGGCGTTCCTCCTCGGCGCGGCGATCTGGATCACCATCCACGGCCTCTTCTGCCTCGCCGGCGCCTGGCTCCTCAAGGTCGACGTCCACAGCGCGGCGATCGCCTCGGCGGCCAACATCGGCGGCGCCGCCTCGGCCCCGGTGGTCGCCGCCCACCACCGCGAGAGCCTGGTCCCGGTGTCGATCCTGATGGCGCTGATCGGCTACGCGCTCGGCAACCCGGTGGGCCTCCTGGTGGTGGCGCCGCTGCTGTCGTGGGTGGCGGGTCTGTGAGGCCCTGAGCCGGCCCGGACGACGCCCGCCCGCGTGCTACCATCCGCCGCCATGACCGAGCTGCCGCCGCCCTCGGAGCGCCGTCCCCAGCGGGTCGCGATCATCCCCGGGGACGGCATCGGCAAGGACGTGACGGCGGAGGCGGTGAAGGTGCTGGAGGCCGCCGCCGAGCGCTGGGAGCTGCCGCTCGAGCTCCAGTCGTTCCCCTGGGACGCGGACCGCTACCTCGCCACCGGCGAGACGCTGCCGGCGGGCGCCCTCGACGACCTCGCCACCCGCTTCTCCGCCGTCTTCATCGGCGCCTTCGGCGATCCGCGGGTGCCGGACATGAAGCACGCGGCGGACATCCTGCTCGGCATCCGCTTCGGGCTCGACCTCTACGTCAACTTCCGGCCGATCAAGCTCTACGACGAGCGGCTCTGCCCGCTCAAGGACCGGGGGCTCGCCGACGTCGACTTCGTCGTCTTCCGCGAGAACACGGAGGGCGCCTACGTCAACGCCGGCGGGGTGTTGAAGCGCGGGACGGCGGACGAGGTTGCGATCCAGGAGGAGATCAACACCCGCAAGGGCGTCGAGCGCATCCTGCGCGCCGCCTTCGACTACGCCGTCGCCCACCGCCGCCGCGAGGTGTGCATGGTCGACAAGTCGAACGTGATGCGCCACGGGCACGACCTCTGGCAGCGCGCCTTCGCCGAGGTCGCCGCCGACTACCCGGCGATCGAGCCGCGCCACCTCTTCGTCGACGCCTGCGCCATGCAGATGATCCGCAAGCCCGAGAGCTTCGACGTGATCGTCGCCAACAACATGTTCGGCGACATCCTCTCGGACCTCGGCGCCGCGCTCCAGGGCGGCCTCGGGCTCGCCGCCTCGGCGAACCTCCACCCCGGGCGCACCTCGATGTTCGAGCCGGTCCACGGCTCGGCGCCGAAGTACGCCGGCACCGGGCGCGCCAACCCGCTCGGCGCGGTGCTCACCGTGGCGCTGATGCTCGACGAGCTGGGCCACGCCGAGGCCGCCGCCGGGGTGGAGGAGGCGGTGCGCGAGCTGCTGCGCGCCGGGCGCACGACGCCGGACCTCGGCGGCTCGCTGACCACCGCCGAGGTCGGGGACGAGGTGGCGCGGGCGCTCGCCGGGGCCGCGGTCCGGGCGTAGCCGCCGCCCGGCTGTCCCTCTCCGCCGCCCCGCCGGCACCAGCCGGTTGCGGAGCCGCCGCGAGGCCGGCGCCGAGCACGTCAGGAATCGATCGATGAACCGCCGCCGCGGCCGTCGCCCGCCCGGCGGCCGCATCCGGAGGCCGACGCGATGACCACCGAGACGACCACCGCATCCACCACCCCCGAGACCTTCCCCTTCCAGGCCGAGACGCGGCAGCTCCTCGACCTGATGATCCACTCGCTGTACTCGAACAAGGAGATCTTCCTCCGCGAGCTGATCTCGAACGCCTCGGACGCTCTCGACCGGCTGCGCTTCGAGGCGCTGACCCGGCCGGAGCTGACCGAGGGCGGCGGCGAGCTGGGCATCCGGCTGGAGGCCGACCGCGAGCGCCGCACGCTGACCGTCCACGACAACGGCATCGGGATGAGCCGGCAGGAGGTGATCGACAACATCGGCACCATCGCCCGGAGCGGCACCCGCGAGCTGGTGCGGCGGCTGCGCGAGGCCGGCGAGGAGGCCAACCTCGAGCGGGTGATCGGGCAGTTCGGGGTCGGCTTCTACTCGTCGTTCATGGTCGCCGACCGGGTGGAGATGGTCACCCGCCGCGCCGGCGAGGAGGAGGCGACGCGCTGGGCGTCGGCCGGCGACGGCACCTTCACCGTCGAGCCCGCCTCCCGCGCCGGCCGCGGCACCTCGATCACGCTCCACCTGAAGCCGGCCGACGAGGAGGCGGGCCTGCCGGACTTCACCGACGAGTGGGTGCTCTCCCGCGTCGTCAAGCGCTACTCGGACTTCGTCGCCTACCCGATCGTGCTGCCGGTCGCGCGCGAGCGGGAGGTGGAGGTCGAGACCGCCGCCGGCGAGAAGGAGAAGAAGAGCGAGACGACGGTCGAGGAGCGGCGGCTCAACTCGCAACAGCCGCTGTGGACGCGCCCCGAGGCGGAGACCAAGCCCGAGGACTACGCCGAGCTCTACAGGCATCTCTCCGGCGACTGGAACGAGCCGCTCGAGCGCATCCGCGTCCGCGCCGAGGGGCGGATCGAGTACCAGGCGCTCCTCTTCCTGCCCTCGCAGGCACCCTACGACCTCTTCTACGTCGGCGCCAAGGCCGGGCTCCACCTCTACGTGCGCCGGGTGCAGATCATGGAGTCCTGCGACGACCTCCTGCCGCACTACCTGCGCTTCGTCAAGGGCGTGGTCGATTCGCCGGACCTGCCGCTCAACGTCTCCCGCGAGATGCTCCAGCACGACCGGCAGATCGCCACCATCAGGAAGGGGCTGGTCAAGAAGGTGCTCGACCGGCTGGGCGAGATGGCGGAGAAGGAGGAGGAGAAGTACCTCGGCTTCTGGCGCGAGTTCGGCCGCGCGATCAAGGAGGGCGTCGCCGAGGACTACGACAACCGCGACAAGCTCCTGCCGCTCCTCCGCTTCGCGTCGAGCCACGACCCCGAGAAGCCGACGGGCCTCGCCGCCTACGTCGAGCGCATGGGCGCCGACCAGAAGGAGATCTTCTACCTCACCGCCGAGAGCCGCGAGCAGGCAGAGGCGTCGCCGCACCTCGAAGCCTTCGAGGCCCGCGGCGTCGAGGTGCTCTTCTTCGTCGACCCGGTCGACGAGCTGATGGTGCAGACGCTCTCCGAGTTCGACGGCAAGCGCCTCAAGTCGATCGGCAAGGGCACCGTCGAGCTGGGCTCCGAGGAGGAGCGGAAGAGGGAGAAGGAGGAGCTCGAAACCCGCGAGAAGGAGATGAAGCCGCTCCTCGACCGGGTGCAGAAGGCGGTCGACGCCGAGGTCAAGTGGGTGCGCCTGTCGACCCGGCTGACCGCCTCCCCGGCCTGCCTGGTGGGCGCCGAGCACGACTACAGCCCGCAGCTCGAGAAGCTCCTGATGAAGGGCAAGGGCGGCGGCGCCCGGCAGCGGCGCATCCTGGAGCTCAACCCGCGCCACCCGATCGTCGAGGGGCTGGCGCGCCGCTTCGCCGCCGACGCCGAGGACCCGGCGATCCCCCGCTACGCCGAGCTCCTCCTCGGCTACGCCACCCTCGCCGAGGGCACCGAGGTCGCCGACCCGGCGCGCTTCAACGCCAGCCTGGCGGCGCTGATGGCGGAGGGGCTGGGCGGGGGAGGGGAGGCGGCGGCCGGCGAGGGCGAGGCGGTATCATCGCCGGCGCCATGACGCTCTCCGAATCCGACCTGATCTACGACTGGAACCGTGCCGGCGAGGGCGATCCGCGCCCGGCGCGCGGGCGCGTCGAGCTCGACGACGAGACGCTGCGCGACGGCCTCCAGTCGCCCTCGGTGCGCTCGCCGTCGCTCGACGACAAGGTGCGCATCCTCCACTCGATCGCCGCCCTGGGCATCGAGTCGGCGGACATCGGGCTCCCCGGCGCCGGGCCGCACGTCGTCGAGCAGGTCGAGCGGCTGGCGCGCGAGATCGCCGACCAGCGACTCCCCGTCGAGCCCAACTGCGCCGCCCGCACCGTCGCCGCCGACATCCTGCCGATCGTCGAGATCTCGCAGCGGGTGGGCCTGCCGATCGAGGTCTCCTGCTTCATCGGCTCGTCGCCCATCCGCCAGTATGCGGAAGGATGGGAGATGGACCGCATGCTGCAGCTGACCCGCGAGGCGGTCGAGCTGGGCGTGAAGCACGGCATGCCGGTGATGTTCGTCACCGAGGACACCACGCGGGCGCGGCCGGAGGACGTCCGGCGGCTCTACACCGAGGCGGTCGAGGCGGGGGCGCGGCGGGTGTGCATCTCGGACACCGTCGGCCACGCCACGCCGCACGGCGCCGGCGAGCTGGTGCGCTTCCTGCGCTCGGTGGTGGGCGACGAGGTGAAGATCGACTGGCACGGCCACAAGGACCGCGGCCTCTCGGTCGCCAACTCGCTCGCCGCCGCCGCCGCCGGCGCCGACCGCGTCCACGGCACCGCGGTGGGCATCGGCGAGCGGGTGGGCAACACGCCGATCGACCTCCTGCTGGTCAACATGCAGCTCCTCGGCTGGATCGACCGCGACCTCACCCACCTGCCCGAGTACTGCGCGTTCGTCTCGCGGGTGACCGGCGTGCCGCTGCCCGACAACTACCCGATCCTCGGCCGCGACGCCTTCCGCACCGGCACCGGCGTCCACGCCGCGGCGATCATCAAGGCGCGCGCCCGCGGCGACGAGTGGCTGGCCGACCGCGTCTACTCCTCGGTGCCGGCCAGCCTGGTCGGACGCCGGCAGGAGATCGAGATCGGCCCGATGTGTGGCGAGTCGAACGTCCTCTACTGGCTGGCCGAGCGGAGGATCGAGGCCGACGGCGAGCTGGTGGCGGAGATCTTCCGCGCCGCGAAGTCCGCCGACCGGGTGATGGAGGAGGCCGAGGTGCTGGCGATCTGCGAGCGGCGCGGCCGGCGGGCCGCCACCGCCTGACCGCCGCCCCGGCCGGCAGCCCGACCGCGATGATCCTCGCCCGCCACACCGTCGGCCCGTTCGCCGAGAACTGCTACGTGATCGGCGCCGCGCCGCGGGTGGCGGTCGTCGATCCGGGCGCCGAGAGCGAGCGGATCGCCGCCGACCTCGACGCCCGCTCCTTTCGGCCGGAGGCGATCCTCCTCACCCACGGGCACATCGACCACATCGCCCACGTCGGCCACCTCTGCGAGCGCTACGGCCTGCCGGTGTGGGCGCCGGCCGAGGACCAGTTCCTGCTCGACAGCCCGCAGATCCCCGAGCTCGCCGCGATGCTCGGCGCCCGCCCGTGCCCGAAGCCGGCGCGGCGGTGGGTGGACGGCGAGACGGTGGAGGTCGCCGGCCTCGAGATCGAGGTGATCCACGCCCCGGGGCACACGCCGGGGCACGTGTGCCTGCTCCACCGGGCGAGCCGCGAGATCCTGGTCGGCGACGTGATCTTCCAGCGCGGCATCGGCCGCACCGACCTCCCCGGCGGCGACCACGCCACGCTCGAGCGCTCGATCCGCGGCCGCCTCTTCACCCTCGACGGCGACTGGACCCTCCACCCCGGCCACGGCCCGGCGACGACGCTCGCCGAGGAGCGCGAGGAGAACCCCTTCTTCGGCCGCCGGGCGGGCGGCTTCGGCCTCCGCTGAGGGACGCGATGCCGGACACCCCCGCCGCCGCCCCGCCCTGGCGGCGCTTGGTCGACCGCTGGCTCGACGTGCTGGCGGTCGAGCGCGGCCTCTCCGCGCACAGCGTCGCGGCCTACCGCCGCGACCTCGAGCGCCTCGGCCGCGAGCTGGCGGAGCGCGGC
>DATABP010000427.1:0-4399 GCA_036259515.1 Thermoanaerobaculia bacterium
AAGCCGCGCCCCGTGCCGTCCGTCGACGGCGGCTCCGCGGCCGGCGTCAGCGGCCCGCCGCCTCCCGGGCCACCTCCGCCAGCGCCGCGAGCCTTTCGCCCCAGTACGCCTTCCGCGCCGCCGCGTCCTCCTTGCTCGCGAGCTTCTTGTGGACGATGGCGACCTGGGTCTTGGCGTCGCCCTTGGCGGTCAGCCAGACGTCGACGGCGGTGCCGTCCTCCCAGTCGATGCGGAGCGACTGCGCCGAGGTCGTCTTGCGCAGCTTCGGCTCGGCGTCGGGCAGCCAGCGGGCGCGGAGCGCGGCGTCTTCGAAGCCGCGGCGCACCGTCTCGAGCGACGCCGGCACCGTCTTGCTCTTCGACGCCTCGTAGCTGCCGCTCAGCCGCTGACCGATCTCGCGGCGGCCCTTGATCCGCTCGTAACCGACGGTCACCGACTGCGACCACCAGCCGGAGACGCCGAGGCTCTCGTGCACGTGGCTCGCGATCTCGCCGTGCGACCAGGCGCCGGCGCCGGCGTCGTCCAGCGCTTCGACCCAGCGGCGCCAGTCGCGGCCCGTCTTCTCGCGCACGGTCTCGTCACTCACCCCGGCGAGGGTGGCGTAGGTGGACGGATCGGGGGCGGGCGCCGAGGCGGCCGGCGGCGGCGCGTCGGTCGGCTCGGCATCGGCGCCGCGTGGCGGCTTCTTGGCGAGGAGCTGGGCGCGGGCGGTGGTGTACGACTCGCCGGTCTTCTCCATCCGGGTGCGGGCGAGCCGCTTGAAGTCCTTCTGCTTCGGCATCACGAGGCCTCCTTCGTCCATGCCGCGGCGTGGCGCCCCCCAGCGGCGCGGCCGTCGCGGCTGCGCGAAGGTTCGTGACCGCCGATCCGGGAGTCTGCCCCCCTTTGCCCCGTGGAGCGCCCTCGCTGGGGGAGGGCCGTCGAGGTTGGGCGTGGACCGCCGCCGAGCGGATTCTGCGCCCAGAGCGGCGACCCGTCAACCCGGGCGGGCGAGGCCGCTCAGCCGCGCCGGCGCCTGCGGCCGGCCGGCTTCGGCGGCGCGACGGCGTACTCGAGGAGCACCGTCCCGGTCCTCTCGTAGACGCGGCGCCCGGTCAGCTCGAGGCCCGTCCGCGACGCCGGCGGGGGCAGCAGCGGGACGCCGCCGCCGAGGAGCACCGGGATCACCGCCGGCTCGACGGTGTCGACCAGCCCGTCGGCGAGGAGCGTGCGGAAGAGCTCGCCGCCGCCGAAGAGCCAGACGTCCTTGCCCTCCTCCTCGCGCAGGGCCGCGACCAGGTCGCGGTAGCCGTCGCCGACGACGGTGACCTCGGGATGGTCCTCCTGCCGCAGCGTGCGGGAGACGACGATGGTGCGCAGGCCCATCACCGGGCCGGGCTCGCCGTACGCCGCCATCGCCTCGAAGGTGCGGCGGCCGACGAGCGCGGTGTCGTACTGCGCGACCATCGCCGCGAAGTCGATCTCCGGGTCCATGACGATCCAGTCGGCCTCGCCGTCGGGGCCGGCGATGTAACCGTCCAGGCTGGCGGCGACCTGGTAGCGGACGCGGCGCATGGCGCGCCTCCTCTCGGCGGTCGGTGGAGGAGAGTCTAGCGCCGCGCTCGTCGGCGGGACGCGGCGGACGCGAAGGCGGGCGCGGCCTCGCGGCGGTAGGATCGCCGGCCGTGAGCGATCCCCGCTTCGGCTCCGCCGCCCGCGCCCGGGTGCTGCTCGCCGCCACCGTGCTGGTGCCGGCGCTGGCGCTCCTGCCCTACGGCGGCTGGCTGGTCGGATTCGTGGCGCCGCTGACCGTGCTCGGCTGGTTCCGGCGGCGGGTGCGCTTCGGCGATCACCTCGGCGCCTGGGCGATCGGGATGACCTGGGCGGGGCTGCTCTCGCTCGGGGTGGTGCTCCTCGTCTACCTGGCGCCCGAGTCCGCCGTCGCCGGGATCGTCAACGGCGAGCCCTACCGCGAGGAGATGTTCGGCTGGATCGCCACCGGCGAGGGCGCCGAGGTGACGCCCGGCGTCTTCGTGCCGCAGCACCTCCTCCACCTCGGGCTCTTCCTGCTCCTCACCTGGGCGAGCGGCGGCTATCTCGGGCTCGTCCTCGGCGCCCTCCTCGTCGCCTACATGAGCGCCTTCGTCGGCAGCTACGCGCTCGAGGTCGAGGCGCTGGTCCTCGGGCCGGTGGTCGCCTGGGTGCCGTGGTCGGTGCTGCGGGTGGCGGCCTTCGTCCTCCTCGGCGTCGTCTTCACCAAGCCGCTCCTGGTGCGCCGGGTGTGGCCGTTCGGCCGGCAGGAGCACGTGCTGCTGCTCCTGGCGCTCTCGGGCATCGTGGGCGACCTGGCGCTCAAGACGCTGGCGGCGCCCGCCTACGGGGTCTTCCTGCGGCACTTCGGCGGCGGGCTCTGAGCCGTTCCCGAGACGCTCGCCCCCCGGTGCGCGGCGGGAGAGCGGCGCCCGGGTGGTATGTTCCCGGCGGTCCCACCAACCGGAGGAACACGAGGATGCAGCGAACCGTCTTCGCCCTGGCGCTCACGTTGGTCGCGGCCGCCGCCCTTCCGGCGCTGGGCCAGTCCGGCAACCACTTCGTCCTCGTCCCCGGCGTCGAGCTCTCCGGCGGCTCGCTGACCCCCTTCTCGTTCGGCGGGAACGGCGGCTCCCGCTTCTGCGACGGGAACCCCTGCGAGCTGATGGCGGCGGCGCCGCTGCCGAACGGCTCGCGCGTGCTGGGGATCGAGATCGACGCCTGCCGCGACACCTCGGAGGACCGGGCGATCAACCTGTCGCTCGTCCGGCGGAACGCCAACGAGTCGAGCTTCGTGGTCCTCGCGCAGCTCCAGTACACCGCCACCGGCTGCACGTACCAGGAGGCCGCCGCCAGCGCCGGCCCGAACCAGCTCGTCGACACCTTCGAGGACGAGTACCTGATCGTGGCCACCATCGGCTCGATCGACTGCCTGGTGACGCCGGGCGTCCCCTGTCCCGACATCGGGACGCGGATCCAGGCGGTGCGGGTGTACTACGCTCCCAACGCGAGCGGATCGGTCGAGCCCAGCAAGCGGTCCGCGTTCACGCTGTTCCCGCCGTAGGACGCGCCGAGCGGCCGATGGCGCGGGGCGGCGAACCGGTCGTCGGCGCCCCCCGCGCGTCGCGTTGACACCCCCCGGACCCGCCTCTATACTGGCCGGCGCGGGGCGGTTCCGCTCCGCATCCACCCCCCAACCTCCCTCTGGCGATCGGGATGCGTGAGACGAGCGGTGTCCGCGACGGTTCGGGCCGGCGGTTCGCGGTCGTCGCCTCGCGCTTCCACCCGGAGATCTGCGACGCGCTGGTCGCCGGCGCCGTCGGCTGCCTGCGCGAGCACGGCGCCGCCGAGGGCGACGTGACGGTGATCCGCGTCCCCGGCGCCTGGGAGCTGCCGCTGGCGCTGGAGGCGGCGGCGGCCAGCGGGAGCTTCGACGCGCTGGTGGCGATCGGCGCCCTGGTGCGCGGAGAGACGGCCCACTTCGACGTCATCTCGGCGGAGGCGTCGGCGGGGATCGCGCGGGTGGCGGAGCGGCACCGGCTGCCGGTCGGCTTCGGCCTCCTCACCTGCGACACGCTCGAGCAGGCGGCGGCGCGCGCCGGCGGCCCGCACGGCGACAAGGGGCGCGAGGCGGCCGAGGCGGCGCTCGAGATGGCGGACCTCGTCGCCCGGCTCTCGGCCAGCGCCGCGGGGTTCTGAGCGCCGTGTCGGGCAAGCGCCACACCGCCCGCGAGATGGCGGTCCAGATGCTCTACCAGCACGACCTCGGCGGCAGCACGCCGGCCCAGGTGTTCGCGGCCTTCGACCTCACCGGCTACCTGGCGGGCGAAGGGGAGGAGGCGGCGGAGCCGGGCGGCGAGGCGGCGCCGGCGCCGCCGGCGGCGCGCCGCGAGGAGCCGGAGAAGGTGCGCCGGCGGGTGCGCGAGGCGTTCGACCACGCCCGCGCGCTGGTCGAGGGCGCCGTCGCCCACCGCGAGGAGATCGACCGCCTGATCCGCACCCAGGCCGACAACTGGCGACTCGAGCGGATGCCGGCGGTCGACCGCAACATCCTGCGCCTCGCCGTCTTCGAGCTGCTCCACCAGCCCGACGTGCCGAAGCTGGTCGTCCTCGACGAGGCGATCGAGCTGGCGAAGAAGTATGGCTCGGAGCAGTCGAGCCGGTTCATCAACGGGCTGCTCGACGGGTTGCTCAAGCAGCGGGTGGTGGGGGAAGGGCGGTGAGGGGCGGGGGACGTGGGATGGTGGCGGCGGCGCTGCTCGCGGCGCTCTTGCCGCTGGACAGGCTGTTCGGCGCGGACGCGGAGGACGGGACGCTGGACCAACTGCTGCTGTCGGGCCTGTCGCCGGCGGCGGTGGCGGCGGCCAAAGCGGCGGCGCACTTCCTCACC
>DATABP010000428.1:0-6486 GCA_036259515.1 Thermoanaerobaculia bacterium
GCCTCGCCGCCGGCGCGCTGCCGGCGCTGTGGGCGGCGCGCACCGGGCTCGCGGAGGCGCTGCGCCACGTCGCGGTGCGCGGCGGCGGCGGCCACGGCCGGATGCGGCGCGGGATGGTCGTCGTTCAGGTGGCGCTGTCGCTGGTGCTGCTGTCGGCCGGCGGCGTCCTGGTGCGGAGCCTCGACGGCCTGCTCTCCGCCGACCCCGGCTTCGCCGCCCACGACGCGTTGACCTTCCGCGTGCCGGTCACCGGCGAGGGCTACCCCGACGAGGCGGCGCTCAACGCGCTCCACGACCGTCTGCTCGCCGCGTTCGGGAGCCTCCCCGGGGTGACCGCCACCGGCGGCGTCTCGGCGCTGCCGCTCTCCGCCGACTCCAACCAGACCCAGGTGGCGCTCCCCGGCGCCCCCGGCAACACCGGCGAGGCGGACCACGACAACCCGCTGGTCGACGTCCTCGGCGCCACCGAGGAGATCTTCGACGCGCTGGGGGCGCGGATCGTCGCCGGCCGCGGCTTCTCGCCGCCCTCCGGCGAGCCGGTCTACGAGGCGATCGTCGACCACACCCTCGCCGAGGAGTTCTTCCCCGGCGGCCGGGCGCTCGGCGCCACGCTCCAGATGGGCGGCCAGGACCACCGCATCGTCGGCGTCGTCGAGCAGCCGCGCCTCTACGACGTCCACCGCGACGACCGTTACCAGGTGTGGCTGCGCAACCGCGAGTACACCTACGGCTCGCTGTTCTACGTCGTCCGCTCGCCGCGGCCGGCCGCCTCGCTGGCCGGCGAGGTGCGGGCGGCGGTGCGGCGGATCGACCCCGCGCTGCCGGTCTCCGAGCTGCGCCCGATCGAGGCGCTGGTCGACGCCTCGCTCGGCCGCCAGCGGCTGTCGGCCACCCTGGTCGGGGCCTTCGCCCTGGGCGCCCTGGTGCTCGCCGCGATGGGCCTCTTCGGCATCGTCGCCGCCGCGGTCACCCGCCGCCGCACCGAGATCGGCGTCCGCATGGCGCTCGGCGCCGACGCCGGCCGCGTCTTCCGGCTGGTGCTCGGCGACGGACTGGCGCTGGTGGGGATCGGCCTGCTGATCGGCGTCCCCGGCGTCTGGCTCGCCGGGCGCCTCCTGCGCGGCGTGCTGGTCGGCGTGTCGCCCTTCGACCCGGCGACGCTGGTGGCGGTGGCCTTCGGCCTGGCGGCGGTGACCACGGTGGCCTGCTGGATCCCGGCGCGCCGGGTGACGGGGATCGACCCGGCGGGGTCGCTGCGGGCGGATTAGCTGTAGCTGCTCACGAGGTTGTTCACCTGGGTGGCTGTGGGAAGCTGAGGTTGTCTCACGACCGCAGAGTCCCGGAGGCCACCCAGGTGAGGATCCATAGCAGAGCAAAGACGACCCCCGAAAGTCGAGCGCTCCTCGTCCGCCGCGTGCTCGCCGAGGGCTGGAGCCGCCGCCAGGCGGCGGAAGCCCTCGGCGTCAGCCTGCGGACGGTGCACAAGTGGATCGTCCGCTTCCAGCAAGAGGGCAAAGCCGGCCTGCTCGACCGCTCGTCGAGACCGCGACGATGTCGAGTGCGCTACCGCCCGCCCATCGAGCAGCTCCTCGTCGACCTGCGCCGGCAGCATCGCCTCTCGGCGATCCAGCTCGCCCGTGCCGTCGGTGTGCCGCGGGCGACGGTCGGCCGTATCCTGCGCCGCCATCGGCTGTCGCGCTGGCGCGACCTCGAGCCGCCGCCTCCGCCGCCGCAGCGCTACGAGCACGACCGGCCGGGCGACCTCCTGCACCTCGACGTCAAGAAGCTCGGCAGGATCGGCGGCGTCGGCCACCGCATCACCGGTGACCGACGGCACCGCGCCCGCGGCATCGGCTGGGAGTGTGCCCACGTCGCCATCGACGACTGCAGTCGTCTGGCCTACGTGGAGATCCTGCCCGACGAGACCGCCACCACCGCCGTGGCCTTCCTCGAGCGGGCGCTGGTCTGGATGGGCCAGCGCGGCATCACCTGCCGGCGCCTGTTGACCGACAACGGCCCGGCGTACACCTCCCGCCTCTTTGCCGATCTGTGCCGCCAGCGAGACCTGCGACACCGCCGCACTCGTCCCTATCGACCCAGGACCAACGGCAAGGCCGAGCGCTTCATCCAGACAAGCCTGCGCGAGTGGGCCTACCGACGTCCCTATCTATGCTCAGAGCTCCGCCAGCAGGCTCTCGATCCCTGGCTCCACTACTACAATCACCATCGACCACACGCCGCCCTCGGCGGACTACCGCCCGCCGCGCGGGTGAACAACGCTTTGAGCACTGACAATTAGCGCGGGGCGCTCGGGCCCTTCTCGGCGGCGACGAAGCGCTCGATCTCCTCCGCCAGCACCGGCAGCGGGACGGAGCCGTTGCGCAGCACCGCGTCGTGGAACCGCCGCACGTCGAAGCGCGGGCCGAGCTCGCGCTCGGCCAGGCGGCGCAGGCGCTTGATCTCGATCTCGCCCATCTTGTACGCCAGCGCCTGCCCCGGCCAGGTGACGTAGCGGTCGATCTCGGTGTCCACCTCGTGGAGCGACAGCGCGGTGCGCGCGGCCATGTAGTCGTGCGCCCGCTGCCGGCTCCAGCCGAGGGCGTGGAGGCCGGTGTCGACGACCAGGCGGCAGGCGCGCCACATCTCGTAGGTCAGGCGGCCGAAGTCGCTGTACGGGTCCTGGTAGAAGCCGGCCTCGATCCCCAGCCACTCGGCGTAGAGGCCCCAGCCCTCGCCGAAGGCCGAGATGTAGCTGTGCCGGCGGAAGTCGGGGAGGTCGGCCAGCTCCTGGGCGATGGCGTGCTGGAGGTGGTGCCCGGGCACCGCCTCGTGGAGGGTGAGGGCCTCGAGGGTGAAGAGGGGGCGGCTCGCGAGGTCGTGGGTGTTGACCCAGTAGACGCCGGGCCGGATGCCGTCCGCCGGCGGCGGCACGTAGCGGCCGGCGGTGTACTTCGGCGCGATGTGCTCCGGCACCGGCTCCACGGTGTAGGGAAGCCGCGGCAGCGTCGCGAAGAGCGCCGGGAGCTTGCCGTCCATCGTCTTGGCGATCCACGCCGCCCGCTCGAGGAGGTCCTGCGGCGTCTCGGCGTAGAAGCGCGGGTCGCTGCGCAGGAAGTCCAGGAACTCGGCGTAGCTCCCCTCGAAGCCGGTCGCTGCGAGGATGGCGTCCATCTCGCCGCGGATGCGCTCCACCTCGGCGAGCCCGAGCTCGTGGACGGCGCGGGCGTCGACGTCGAGGGTGGTGAAGCGGCGGACGAGGTGGGCGTAGTACGCCTCCCCGTCGGGCAGCTCCCGGGCGCCGAGGGTGGCGCGGGCGCCGGGGACGTACTCGTCGTTCCAGAAGGCGAGGAGCTCGGCGTAGGCGGGGACCACGGCGTCGCGGATCGCCGCGGCGCCCGCGGCCGCCAGCCGCTCGCGCTCCGCCGCCGGCATCGTCGCCGGGAAGCTCTCGAACGGCGCGTGGAACACGCTCTCCGCCGGATCGGCGACCACGTGGGCGGCGATCGTGGCGTCGATGCCGCCGAGCACCTCGCGCGGCAGCGTCATCCCCCGCGCCAGCCCGGCGCGCAGGTTGTCGATCTGCTGGTCGAAGTAGCGCGGCACCTGCCGCAGGCGGGCGACGTAGCGCTCGTACGCGGCGGAGGTGTCGAAGGGCATCTCGCGCGGCAGGAAGGTCAGCGAGCTGTGGAAGCCGGAGTCGCTGTTGAGCGGGATCTGGTGGGCGCCGAACCGCCAGTCGGAGAGCACGTCCTCCATCTGGCGCTCGAAGACGCGGTACGAGATCCGGTCCTGGGTGTCGAGGGCCGCCGGGTCGACGCGGTGCAGCCGTTCGAGGAAGCCCCGCCGCCGCTCCGCCGCCGCCTCGATCGCCTCGGGGCTCACCTCGTCGAGCCGGTCGTCGTAGGTGTGGACGCCGACCGAGGTGGCGAGGAGCGGGCTCTCGGAGAGGCGCAGGCGCCACTCCTCCGCGAAGAGGGCGTGGAGCTCCTCGGCGGGAGTCGCCGCCGCCGGAGCGGCGGTCAGCAGGGCGAGGAGGGCGAGGAGTGAGGTGCGAACAGGCATCCGAAGACCTCCTTGAATCGGTGAGCGGCGCGGCCGCTCAGCCGCCGACCGTCTCCAACGCCTCGACCCGCCGGTACCCGCGCGGCAGCCGCGCCCCGCGCTGCGCGCGGTCGCCGCGGAACGGCGCCAGCTCGTTGGGCGAGAGGGTGAGGTACTGCCGTCCGGAGTGGACGCGGAGCGACGCCCCCGGCGGCAGCGTCACCACCGCCGCCAGCCGCTCCTCGCCGGCGGCGAAGCGCTTCTTGGGGACGTTGAGGATCTTGTTGCCCTTGCCCCTGGCGAGCCGCGGCAGGTCGGCGAGCGGGAAGACGAGGAGGTAGCCGGCGTCGGTGGCGGCGGCGAGGTGCGCGCCCTCGGGCTCGGGCACCGGTCGCGGCGGCAGCGGCAGGGCGCCCTGCGGCACGGTGACCGCCGCCTTGCCGGCGCGGTGGTTGGTGTGGAGGTCGCCGAGCCGGGCGACGAAGCCGTAGCCGGCGTCGGTGGCCAGCAGCACGAGGTCCTCCGGATCGCCGAGCGCGACGCCGACGAACGAGGCGCCCGGCGGGGGCGCGGTGGAGGCCGCCAGCGGCTCGCCCTGGCCGCGCGCGGAGGGGAGCGCGTGCGCCGGCAGCGAGTAGCTCCGGCCGGTCGAGTCGAGGAAGACGGCGAGCTGGTTGCTGCGGCCGCGGGCGGCGTGGAGGAAGGCGTCGCCGGCGCGGTAGGAGAGCGCCGCCGGGTCGACGTCGTGGCCCTTGGCGGCGCGCACCCAGCCCTTGGCGGAGATGACCACCGTCACCGGCTCGCTGGGCAGGAGCTCGGTCTCGGAGAGGGCGGCGGCGACCAGGCCGGTGCCGGCGCGGAGGGGGGAGCGGCGGTCGTCGCCGTAGCGCTCGGCGTCGGCCTCGATCTCGCCCTCGACCAGGCGGTGGAGGAGCTTCCTCGACCCCAGCGTGCGGGAGATCTCGTCGAGCTCGCGGGCCAGCTCGTCCTGCTCGCCGCGGATCTTCATCTCCTCGAGGCGGGCGAGGTGGCGGAGCCTGGTCTCCAGGATGAACTCGGCCTGGGCGTCGGTCAGGCTGAAGCGCTCGATCAGCGCCGGCTTGGGCTCGTCCTCGTGGCGGATGACGCGGATCACCTCGTCGAGGTTGAGGAAGGCGGCGAGCAGGCCCTCGAGGAGGTGGAGGCGGGCGCGCACCTTCTCCTGGCGGTGCTCCAGCCGGCGCCGCACGCAGTCGATCCGGAAGCGCAGCCACTCGACGAGGAAGCCGGCGAGCCCGAAGCGCCGCGGCCGGCCGTCGAGGGCGATGGCGTTGAGGTTGACGCGGTAGCCCTTCTCGAGGTCGGTGGTGGCGAAGAGGTGCGCCATCAGCCGGTCGACGTCGACGCGGTTCGAGCGCGGCTCGACGACCAGCCGCACCGGCCACTCGTGGTCCGACTCGTCGCGCAGGTCCTCGACCATCGGCAGCTTCTTGGCCTGCATCTGGGCGGCGATCTGCTCGAGCACCTTCGATCCGGACACCTGGTAGGGCAGCGCGGTGATCACCACGGCGCCGTCCTGCTTCTCCCAGCGGGCGCGGAGGCGCACCGAGCCCGTGCCCTCGCGGTAGATCTGCGCCAGCTCCTCGGGCGGGCTGACGATCTCGGCCTCGGTGGGGTAGTCGGGGGCGGGGACGTGCCGCATCAGCTCGGGGGTGAGCGCCGCGAGCTCCTCGGCGGCGACGGCGTCGCGGTCGAGCAGGCCGGGGCGCTCGCGGAGCAGGTGGACGGCGGCGGCGGCGACCTCGCGGGCGTTGTGCGGCGGGATGTCGGTGGCGAGGCCGACGGCGATCCCCGAGGCGCCGTTCAGGAGCACGTGGGGGAGGCGCGCCGGCAGGAGCTTCGGCTCGTCGAGCGTGCCGTCGAAGTTGGGCACCCAGTCGACCGCGCCGTGGCCGAGCTCGGCGAGCAGCACCTCGGCGAAGCGGGTCAGCCGCGCCTCGGTGTAGCGCATGGCGGCGAACGACTTCGGATCGTCCTGGGCGCCCCAGTTGCCCTGCCCGTCGACCAGCGGGTAGCGGAACGAGAACGGCTGCGCCATCAGCACCATGGATTCGTAACAGGCGCTGTCGCCGTGGGGATGGAACTTGCCGATCACGTCGCCCACGGTGCGCGCGGACTTCTTCGGCTTGGCGCCCGCGCTCAGGCCCAGCTCGCTCATCGCGTAGATGATCCGCCGCTGCACCGGCTTCAACCCGTCGCCGAGGTAGGGGAGGGCGCGGTCCAGCACGACGTACATGGAGTAGTCGAGGTAGGCGCGCTCGGCGTACTCGCGCAGCGGGATCTGCTCGAAACCGTGGAAGGCGGGGCGGACGGGGTCGGTCATGGCAGGCGGCGGTCGGGGGTGAACGCCCCATTCTAGGGGGCCGCCGAACGGCAGCCGACCGGGCGGTTACGGATCGTTGACAT
>DATABP010000429.1:0-1732 GCA_036259515.1 Thermoanaerobaculia bacterium
CCGCTCGTAGAGCGCCCGGTAGCGGCCGACCATCTCCGCCTCCGAGAAGCGCTCGCCGGCGCGGCGGCGGCCGGCCTCGCCCATCGCGCGGCGGCGCGGCTCGTCGGCGAGGAGCGCCGCCGCCGCCTCGGCCATGCCGTCGACGTCGCCCACGGGGCGGAGGTGCCCGGTCACCCCATCGTCGACCACCTCCGGGATGCCGCCGGCGCGCGTCGCCACCACCGGCACGCCGGCCGCCATCGCCTCGAGCACGGCGAGGCCGAACGACTCGCTCTCGGAGGTGAAGAGGAAGAGGTCGGCGCCGATCAGCACCTCCTCGACCAGCGGCAGGTTGCCGACGAACGACACCGCGTCGCAGAAGCCGTGGGTACGGCAGTACTGCTCGGCGAGCGGGCGGTCCGGGCCGTCGCCGACCATCAGCAGGCGCGTCTCCGGCAGCCGCTGGTGGACGCGGTGGAAGACGGCGAGGACGTCGAGCACCCGCTTGACCGGCCGGAAGTTCGAGACGTGGACGACGATCTTCTCGCCTTCTCGCGCCCAGCGGCAGGCCCCGGCGCAACCCGCGTCCGGGTCGAACCGGCGCGGGTCGACGAAGTTGGGCACCACCTCGATCGGCGCCGCCACATCGAGCTCCTCGACAGTGCGCCGGCGCAGCCACTCGGAGACCGTGGTCACCACGTCGGACTGGGCGATGCCGTAGCGCGTCGTCTCGCGGAACGACGGGTCGTTGCCGACCAGCGTGATGTCGGTGCCGTGCAGCGTGGTGATCACCGGCAGCGGCCGCGGCGCCACGATCTGCCGCGCCAGGACGGCCGACACCGCGTTGGGCACCGCGTAGTGGACGTGGAGGAGGTCGAGCCCGTTGTGGCGCGCCACCTCGACCATCTTGCTGGCCAGCGCCAGCGAGTAGGGCGGGTACTCGAACAGCGCGTAGCGCGGCACCACCACCTCGTGGAACGACAGCCGCGGCGTGCGGATGGTCAGCCGCGAGGGCATCGCGTAGCTGATGACGTGGACCTCGTCGCCGCCCTCGGCGAGCGCCATCGCCAGCTCGCTGGCCACCACCCCGGAGCCGCCGTAGGTCGGGTAACAACTGATGCCGATCTTCATCGCGCCTCGCTTCCTCGCCGTCGCTAGCGGATTCCAGCCGGGATCACCGCCAGCGGATCGTCGACCGCCAGCGGCAGGCGGCCGGCGAACGGCTCGCCGTGCTCCGCCCCGATCAGGAACCCGAACTGCCGGGCGCGGCCTTCCAGGGCGAGGGCGAAGCCGCGCGAGGCGACCTTGGTCGGCGGCCCGGGAGCCTCCTCGCCGCCCTCTCCGCCGCCCGCCGCCGGGTGGAGCTGGCTGGCGTAGCAGGCGAGCGCCCGTCGCCGCGTCTCCCAGGACGCCGACACGTCGACCACGAAGTCGGGCTCGAACGGGTCGTGCTGCATGTACCAGAAGAGCGCCGCCGGCCGGTGCGGGGCGAGCGCCGCGTCCGGCCCCGCGACCAGCCGCCCGGCGAGCCCGGCGTAGAAGCAGGCGGCGACGGTCAGCTCGTGGGCGCGGCCGTGGTCGGGATGGCGGTCGCGGGGCGGCGGCGCCAGCACCAGCTCGGGCCGCAGCCGGCGCAGGACGGCGATCACCGCGTCCTCCTCCGCCGGCCCGGTGCGCAGGCCGCCGTCGCCGCAGTCGAGGATCGCCATCTCGACGGCGCCGAGCGTCCGGGCGGCGGCCTCGGCCTCGCGGC
>DATABP010000430.1:0-6067 GCA_036259515.1 Thermoanaerobaculia bacterium
CGCGTCGAGATGGTGGTCAAGGCGCGGGAGCGGGGGCTGGTGGGGTAGGCGGGGGCGGGTGGGGTCGAGGGAGGACTGCCGAAGGGGCGTGATCGCTACCTGCCCTCGTCCTCTTCCTCGGCCTGGCACCGCTTCTCCAACCGCTGGCGGTCCATCGCCAGGAGCACCTCCTCCTGCTCCGGATCGCGCGGCCGCCGCCCGGCCGGCCGCCCCGGCGGCTCGCCCTCCAGGATGCGCGCCCAGCGCTCGTGCCGCAGCCGGCGGATCTCCTCGCGAAAGTCTTCGTAGTCGATCATCGGCCGACCTCCTCGCGCAGCTTGTCGATCTCTCCGCGCTCTTCGGCGTGGCCCGCCGACTTCTCGGCCAGGTAGCGCCAGTCGATCCGCTCGGCGTGGAGCAGGGCGAGCCGCCGCGCCCAGCGGCGGTCCTCGTCGCTTCGCCAGTGGACGGCACCGCGGACACGATCGAGCAGGAGGTCCTCGACCCCGATCACGACCACCCGCAGCCCTTCCACCGACAGCTCCGTGCGCGGCGCCGTCTCGCCGGGCAAGCCCGCCGGCGCGGGGGCCTCGAAGACGAGATCGAGATCGTCGCGCAGCCAGAAGCGGCCTCGCTTCTGGAAGCCGAGGTCGGCAAAGGCGCAGTCGACCTCCGGTGAGGTCGGCAGCGCCAGGTCGACGTCGCCAGTCGCGTAGCCGCCGGCGGTATAGACCTCCAGTGCCGCACCGCCCACCAGGATCGGCTCGATCCCGTCCTCCGCCAGCCGGTCGGCGACCAGCGCCAGCGCGACCAGCCGGCGCCGCGCGGGGTCGCGCTCGTCGGCCAGGGACTCGAGGCGCCGCCTGCGGCTCTGCGCGTCCACGGCGGCATCCTATCGGGCGCTCCGGGAGCGTCGCTTAGACTTCCGGCGAGGAGGCTCTCCCAGGTGCCCGACTTCGAGCGCTACATCGGCGTCCGCTACTCCGGCCGCAAGGGGCCGCAGGACCGGATGCGCCGCATCCAGGTGGTCGTCGCCGAGGACGACACGCCGCCCTTTCCGCAGCCCAACTCCGCCGACGAGGAGGGCCGCTGGAGCCGCCGCGAGCTCGCCGAGTGGCTGCGCGACCGGCTCGACGAGCGCGACGACGCCGGCCGGCCGGTCCCCACCGTCCTCGGCCTCGACCACGCCTTCTCGCTGCCGCTCTCCTACATGCAGAGGAACGGCCTTCGGAGCTGGCCGGAGTTCCTGCTCGACTTCGAGGCGAACGTCCCCACGCGCGAGGTCTCGCTGCTCGACCTCGTCCCCGGCCTCGCCCGCGGCGGCGACCCGACCGAGCTCCGCCTCACCGGCCTGTGGACCGCCTTCCCGCGCGCCGTCTTCAGCTTCGACCTCCAGGACACCCCCGGCCGCTCCGCCTACGCCGGCATCCCCTGGCTCTCCTACCTCCGCCGCACCGGCGCCCACTTCTGGCCCTTCGACGGCTGGCAGGTGCCGGCGGGGAGGTCGCTGGTCGCCGAGGTGCGTCCGGCGCGGCTGCGCCACCGCTATGCGAAGGAGGGCGCCTCGGCGGAGGCGCAGGACGCGCACGCCATCGCGGCCTGGCTCCAGGACCGCGACCGGCAGGATTTGCTGAGGCCGTACTTCGAGCCGCCGTTGACCGCGGAGGAGAAGGAGAGGGCGCGGCTGGAGGGGTGGATTCTCGGGGTGGCGTAGGCGGCGCTCACCCGGGGACGGCCGAGCCGCATCGGGTGAGCAGGGTGCAGTAGCACAGCGCTCTCTTCACGTCGCCCTGATCGAACGTTGGACTGCTACTCGTTGGAGCGCGCAGTCCCGTTCCGGACGTGACGTGAAGGCGTCGGGTGGGATCCGGAGCCGATCAGCCGGCGGCGGACGTGGTGCCCACCGCCCGCCCGACCATCTCTCGGCTGCCCTGCAGCGCCACCCGCTGCATGTAGAAGCTCACCCCCACCATCCCGCCGAGCTCCTCGCCGCCGCCGGCCCTCCCCGGGCCGCCGTGGAGGGTCTGCGGCATCGCGATGCCCGAGCCGGGGGCGTCACCTGCCGACGATTCGGAGCCGACGTAGAGCCGCCCCGTCGTCGGCCCGGCCGCCGCCAGGAAGCCGCGCGTCCACTCCTCGTCGTCGGTGTAGACGGAGGTGACCAGGGTGCCGCCGGCCAGGGCGACGATCTCGCCCGCGTCGGCCGGGGAGCCGACGTAGGGGAGGAGCGTCGCCACCGGGGCGAAGGCTTCGCGCTGGTGGACGGCGCCGGCCGCCCGCGCGTCGTCCGCCCGGAGCAGCGTCGGGGCGAAGTACCAGCCCTTGCCGGCCGGGGCGCCGTGGCCGTCGACGCGGCGGCCGGTGCCGTGGACGATCCGGGCGTCTTCCGCCAGCTCGGCGACGGCGCGCTCGGTGTCCTCGAGCTGCGCCGCCGTCGCCAGCGGACCCATCGTCGTCGCCTCGTCGGCGGGGTCGCCGGTGACCACCTCCGCGAGCATGGCGGACAGCCGCTCCTGCACCTCGTCGAGCTGCCCGGCCGGCACCAGGATGCGCCGCACCGCCGTGCACTTCTGGCCGGTCTTCTGCGTGATCTCCCGGATGACGTCCTTGTAGAAGAGCTCCGTGGCCGCCTCCCCGGCGCCGGGCGCCAGCACCGCGGCGTTGAGGCTGTCGGCCTCGACGTTGATCCGCGTGCAGGCGGCCAGCAGGTTGTCCCGGCTCCTGAGCGTCCTCGCCGTGTCGGCGGAGCCGGTGAAGGCGAGGAGGTCCTGCGGGCCGAGGCGGTCGAGGAGGTCGCCGGTCGAGCCGACGACGAGCTGGAGCGCGCCCTCGGGGAGGACGCCGGCCTCGACGATGCGCTCGATCGCCCGCGCCGCCACCCAGGCGGTGGCGGTCGCCGGCTTGACCACCATCGGCACGCCGGCGAGGAGCGCGCAGGCCGCCTTCTCGGCGAAGCCCCAGGCGGGGAAGTTGAAGGCGTTGATCGCCACCGCCACGCCCTGCCGCGGCACCAGCACGTGCTGGCCCCAGAAGCCCTCGGTGCGGGCGAGCTGGATGCCGTCGCCCTCGACGAGCACGTTGCCGTCGCCCAGGCGGCGGCCGAAGCCGGCGTACCAGGCGAGCGTGCCGGAGGCGCCGTCGACGTCGAAGGCGCCGTGGGGGCGGGTGGTGCCGGTGCTGATCCGCGACAGCTCGAGGAGCTCGTCGCGGGCCTCGCGCAGCACGCGCGACATCTCCTTGAGCAGCCCGGCGCGGCCGGCGAAGCCGAGCTCGGCGAGCGCCGGGGCGCCCCGGCGGCGGGCGTGGTCGAGCACGCGCCCGAAGTCGACCCCCGCCGACGAGGCGCGGGCGATCTCGCGCTCGGTGGAGGGGTCGACGAGCGTCGTCCAGCCGCCGTCCGCCGCGTGCCACCCGCCGTCGACGTAGCTCCTCAGTGTCTCCATCGCGCGCTCCCTTCGCCCGGCCGCCGGTCCGTCGTCACAGCGTGGTCAGCACCTTCTCCAGCCGCTCGAGCGCCCACTCGGCCTCGGCCTCGGTGATCAC
The DNA here is from genome assembly GCA_036259515.1 of Thermoanaerobaculia bacterium. Taxonomy (GTDB): domain Bacteria; phylum Acidobacteriota; class Thermoanaerobaculia; order Multivoradales; family JBCCEF01; genus DATABP01. The sequence goes on from DATABP010000430.1 coordinate 3,523, forward strand.
CAGCGGCGGCGCGACGCGGATGACGTGCTCGTGGGTCTCCTTGCACAGGAGGCCCTCCCGCTGGAGCGCCTCGCAGAAGCGCCGGGCGCCGCCGGCCTCGGGGTGGAGCACGATGCCGATCCACAGCCCGCGGCCGCGCACCGCCGCGACGTGTGGCGAGTCGACGGCGCGCAGGCGGTCGAGCATCAGGGCGCCGAGGCGGGCCGAGTTCTCGACCATGCCCTCCTCGACCAGCGCCGCCAGCGCCGCCCGCGCCACCGCCGCCGCCAGCGGGTTGCCGCCATAGGTCGAGCCGTGGTCGCCGGGGGAGAAGACGTCCATCACCTCGTCGTCGGCGAGGATGGCGGAGACCGGGTAGGCGCCGCCCGAGAGCGCCTTGCCGACGATCACCACGTCCGGCCGGATGCCCTCGTGCTCGAAGGCGAACATCTTCCCGGTGCGGCCGAGGCCGGACTGGATCTCGTCGACCATCAGGAGCACGCGGCTCGCGCGGGTGATCTCGCGCAGGCGGGCGAGGTAGCCGTCCGGCGGCATGACGATCCCCGCCTCGCCCTGGATCGGCTCGACGAGCACCGCCGCCGTGTTCGGGCCGATCGCCCGCTCCACCGCCTCGGCGTCGCCGTAGGGGAGGATGCGGAAGCCGGGGGTGAAGGGGCCGAAGCCGCGGCGGTACTGCTCCTCGGAGGAGAAGCCGACGACGGTGGTGGTGCGGCCGTGGAAGTTCTGGTCGAAGACGAGGATCTCGGCCTGGCCGTCGGCGACGCCCTTCTTGGTGTAGGCCCACTTGCGGGCCGCCTTGATCGCGGTCTCCACCGCCTCGGCGCCGGTGTTCATCGGCAGCGCTCTCGCGTACCCCGAGAGCTCGCAGAGATCGCGGTAGAACGGCCCGAGCTGGTCGTTGCGGAAGGCGCGCGAGGTGAGCGTCACCTTCCGCGCCTGGTCGATCAGCGCGGCGACGACCTTGGGATGACAGTGTCCCTGGTTGACCGCCGAGTAGGCGGCGAGACAGTCCATGTACCTGTTGCCCTCGACGTCCCACACCCACACGCCCTCGGCGCGGGCGACGACGACGTCGAGCGGATGGTAGTTGTGCGCGCCGTAGCGCTCCTCGAGCTCGATCGATTCGGCGGTCGTGGTCGGCCGGCCGACGCGGTCTGCGATCTCGGCGGTGGTCATGCGGATCTCCGGTGGAAGGGGCGGCGCGTCCGGCCGCCGGTCGGGAGGCGGCCCGGGCCGGCGCCGCCACGGCGCCTTGTATCACAGGCCCCCGGAGAGAGGCCACCGCCGCCGCGCCGCGCCCGCCGACCGCCCCCGTCCGCGATCGTTCGCGCATCGGCGAAGTCGAAGAGGTGACAGAATGCCTCCGGATGTCCACACCGGGCCGTTTCCGCTCACCCTTCCTAGTGAAGACGGACTGCGCCGGCCGCGAAGGCCGTCGCCGGATCCGCCGTTTGGAGATTGAGATGCTTCGCCTGCGCTGCCGCTCGACCGCTTTCGTCCTCGCCCTCGTACTCACCCTCGTCTCGACGAGCGCCGCGCCGCTCGCCGCCGCCGCTCCCGTCGCGCCGGGCGCCGGCTCGTGGTGGTCGGCCCTGGCCGCCGCCTTCGACGGCCTCCTCGGCACCCTCGGCCTGGGGGACGTGCGCACCGTCTCCGCCCCCGAAGGGTCGGCGCTGGAGCCGGACGGCGCGGCGCCGAGCGATCCCTGCCTGCCCGGCCAGATGGTCGGCTGCGACGTCGACGGCGGCGACGACACGCTGCTGATCGAGCTCCAGCCGGAGGAGGAGGGCTCGTCGCCCCACCCCAAGGGCTAGCGTCCCTCGTCGCCGCCGTCTCCGCCGCTCCCCGGCCGCTATGATCGGCCGCGGCGATGGCGACGGCGGCGGTCCAGCGCGGCAGACCCTCACGGTTCGCGTGGGTGTCGATCGCCGCCGCGCTGGCGACGATGGCGCTCAAGGCGTTCGCCTGGTGGCGCACCGGCTCGGTCGGCCTCCTCGCCGACGCCGCCGAGTCGGTGGTCAACCTGTCGGCCGGCGTCGTCGCGCTCGTCGTGCTGCGGGTGGCCGAGCGGCCGCCGGACGAGACGCACCTCTACGGCCACGAGAAGGCGGAGTACTTCTCGAGCGGCGCCGAGGGGATGCTGATCGTGCTCGCCGCCGGCTCGATCGCGGTGTCCGCGGTGCGCCGGCTGCTGGCGCCGCGGACGGTGGAGGAGCTCGGGCTCGGTCTCGCGCTCCTCGCCGTCGCCTCGGCGGTCAACCTCGCCGCCGCGCTGGCGCTCTTCGCCGCCGGCCGCCGCCACCGCTCGATCACGCTGACCGCCTCGGCCGAGCACCTGATGGCCGACGTGTGGACCTCGGCCGGGGTGCTGGTCGGCCTCCTGGCGGTGGCGGCGACCGGCTGGCGGGCGCTCGATCCGCTGCTCGGGCTGGCGGTGGCGGCGCACATCGCCTGGGCCGGGGTGCGGCTGGTCGGCGTCTCGGTGGGCGGGCTGATGGACCGCTCGCTGCCCGACGCCGACGTCGAGCAGGTGCGCGAGGTGCTC
>DATABP010000431.1:0-11764 GCA_036259515.1 Thermoanaerobaculia bacterium
GGCGCGGGGCGCGGTGAGGGCAGGCGCGGCGGGGCGCCGGCGGCGGGCGGGGTTGGCCGGCCGCCGGCGCCCGGTTTCCGTTGCCGTGTTCCGCCGTGGCTCTCGGCCGTCTTCGCGAGGTGTTGGTCCGACGCCGGTCCCCTACGCGAACATCAATCGCCCACGGGATTCCGGGATCGAGCGCCCGAGCTCGTTCGCCGTCTCGATCCACTCGCCGATGATGGTCTGAACGTTCGCCAGCGCCTGCTCGTAGGTCTTCCCATCCGCCGCGCAGCCTGGCAACTCGGGCACTTCGGCGATGAAGGCTTCGTCCTCATCGCTCCAGTAGATGATGACCTCGTATCGAAGCTCACTGCTTATCGCTTCCTCCAGCGAGACGGTGCCTCAGAATGACGTACACGGCCTCGCCGAGCTCGACGATCCAGGCGAGGAGACCCGGGCAACGGGTGCGAGGCGCGCTGACGGCGAGGCCGCCGGCGCCCCATGGGCTATCCGGCCTTCCTCAGCGGAGGAACCGATCTCGCGGGCCGATCGGCGACGAGGTCGTGGTTCGTTTGGAGGTTGAGCCAGAACTCCGGGGTCGTGTCGAGGCCTGGGCCAAAAGCCAGGCGGTCTCCGGCGTCACGCCTCGCTTCCCGCGGACGATCTCGTTGATCCGCTGCACCGGCACCCCGAGGTGCTCTGCGAGAGCCACCTGGGTCAATCCGAGCGGCTCCAGGAACTGGTCCCGGAGGATCTCGCCGGGATGGGTCGGAAGGCGGTTCTCTGGAAGCATCTCGGGAAACCTCAGCCACGATAGTAGTCGACGTGCGCGGCTCAGGTTCGTGCGACGTTTCCGCGGAAACGTCCGCCTGCGGTCGCGCAGCAGCTTCGCTCGGACGTTTCCGCGGAAACGCCGGGAGCTCGTGCCACGGCACCTCGAATCGCCGCTCCCGAACAGGGCGACTCGGGCCTGGTGACGCGGCACGGACGTCGGTGACGAGATGGATCGAAATTGGCTCCCGGGAGGGGTTGACAGCTTTTTCGGCCGCTCGGAGCCGGTTTCCGCATCCTGCCGCTGGTCACCCCTCAGGGCCGCGCTGGCGCTCCTCTCTTCGCGTCCTGGCGTGCTCGACACCGCCGGCGCTGTCTCGTCGCCTTCCGCGGCCGCAGGATTCCACTCAACGCGTTGAAAAAACAGGGGTTATACTGCTCTTGCACGTTTCGGAGGACGGACCATGCAAGCTCTCGCACCGCTTCCCACGCCCGCCGATCCGCCGGCGGCTCCGCATCCCGCCGCCGGCGGCGGCGCCGATCTCGACGCCCTCGGCGAGCGCATCGCCGAGCTGTCCGCGCAGATCCAGGCGGCCACGTACCAGCTCCTGGTGATGATCCGGGAGTTCGACGAGCGGGGCGGCTGGGGCGAGGGGTTCCGCTCCTGCGCCCACTGGCTCAACTGGCGCACCGGGCTCGACCTCGGCGCCGCCCGCGAGAAGGTGCGCGTGGCGCGGGCGCTGGCGGGGCTGCCGCGGCTCTCGGCCTCGATGCGGAGGGGCGAGATCTCCTACTCGAAGGTGCGGGCGCTGACGCGGGTCGCCACCGCCGCGAACGAGGCGGAGCTGCTCGACTTCGCCCGCGCCGGGACGGCGATGCACGTCGAGCGGCTGGTGCGGGCGTGGCGGCGGGTGGACCGGATCGCGGAGGCCGAGCACGAGGAGCGGCGGCAGGCCGGCCGGTCGCTGGTCGCCTTCACCGACGAGGACGGGATGGTGGTGGTGCGGGGGAGGTTGACGCCCGAGGCCGGCGCGGCGCTCCTGCGGGCGCTCGACGCCGCCGGGGAGAAGCTCTACGAGGCGCGGCGCGGGGCGCAGGACGCCGCCGGCGAGGACTTGACGGCCGAGCAGCGCCGCGCCGACGCGCTGGGGCTGGTGGCCGAGAGCGCGCTGGCCGGCGGGCTCGATCCCGGCACCCGCGGCGACCGCTACCAGGTGGTCGTCCACGTCGACGCCGAGGCGCTGCCGGCCGGGAGCGAGCGGGGCGGCTCGGCGCTCGAGGGCGGGCAGCACGTTTCTGCGGAAACGTCGCGGCGGCTCGCCTGCGACGCCGCGAAGGTGGTGATGATCCACGGCCCGGACGGCTCGGTGCTCGACGTCGGCCGCCGCACTCGCACCGTCCCGCCCGCCCTCCGCCGCGCGCTCGCCCACCGCGACCGCGGCTGCCGCTTCCCCGGCTGCGGCCTCAAGCTCTGCGACGCCCACCACGTGGAGCACTGGGCCGACGGCGGCGCCACGAAGCTCGGCAACCTGGTCCAGCTCTGCCGGCGGCATCACCGGGCGGTGCACGAGGAGGGGTTCACGGTGGAGCTCTCGGCCGGCAGCGTGGCGCGCTTCCGGCGGCCGGACGGTCGGGTGATCGAGGAGGCGCCAGCGTTGGCGCGGGTGATCGGCGATGCGGAGGACGGCCTCGCCCGGCGGCTGGCCCGGCGGGCGATCCGGGTCGACGCCCGGGAGAGCCTGCCGAGCTGGGAGGGGGGAGCGGTGGAGTACGGCTGGGCGGTGGAGCACCTGCGGGAGCTGGTGGCGGCGGGCAGCTGACGCTCCAATGCGCTGGCCGCGGGCTGGCTGGTCTTCCGCCTCCTGGAGGATGCGGAGCGTAACGGCCAGGAGGATGGCCTATCCGGGCTTCGGCAACGCAACGAGCGATCTCGCCGGCCGATTGGCGACGAGATCGTTCGGTTCAGAGCACACCCCCGTTCCGTTCAGGGGGCACCAACCTCGCTAGCTAGCGGCGTGCTTGCCTGTACATTTCCCTCAACCAGCAACTCCAAAGACTGCCTTACTAGATCGCGACGAGCCTCCCCGAGCTCCGGTTGAAGCCCTATGCATCAACCGATCCAACGAACAACTCTATTTGACTTCGGGATACGGTTTCGTCACGATGGAAGTTGCAAGACCATTCTTCTGAATCCGAGACCTTCGCCTCTCTCCTCAACATTGCCAGCGTCTCGCCTGAATGCACCTTTGCATCTCGTGCTATGTGACAGTCACGGTTGCGGCGAAACGGAAGGAACCCATGGGCGCGGGAGTCATCTCATCTGGAGCTAAGCTCCGGAGTCCGATGCCTGGCCACGGATCGACAACCCCTACCTCCTTAACGGCTATGCCGTAATTGCCTTCGTCAAAGACGATCTTCGTCACGACCATTGCGTGCGTGCGTGCGCCCATGACGAACGGTCGGTTCTGCCGAAGCTCGTTGATCATCCACTCATTGCTCAGGTTCCCGAACCTGGCGTCGAAATCGAATGCACGCGTAACACGAGACTGGAAGATTCGGTTGTAATCGTCCTTCCAGCTTCGATTCAGCGCCTGCGCGAGGATTGCGCCCGTCCCCGCCGGCATGTCTACAGGAGCTCCGTAGACTTCACTTACGATTCGAGCTTGCGACACAGGATGACCGTAATGGGCAAAAATCATGGATATGCACGCGGCCCAGCACCATTGAGATTGATACTGACTATCCTGCAATGCAAGGACGCTGTCGATTGGCACTTCGGCGGCACATCGCCTGAAAGGACCCCATGCCGACTGTGCCGGCGGGCCACAGTACTGCTCGGCATAGCTTGGAACAGCTAACGATCCCAAGGACGCTACCAGCGTTTGCACAAAATTCCGGCGAGTGAGCATGGCGCTCTCCTAGTTGAGTACTGAACCGAGTATACCAAATCTGCCCCTCGACGCCGAGAGCCGGCCATCAACGTTTGTCACCTCCACCCGGCGTGGCGGCGGCTGGACCATATCCAGGAGGCCGAGCATGAGGAGCGGCGGCAGGCCGGCCTGCGCGGGGCGGTTGCCGCAGTGGGTTGAGGTCGCCGACCGCCGGGAGCGAGTGAGGCGGAGCCGCGCGACCTGGTCCGACTGCGCCCGGGCGGGCCTATCGGACGGCTCCTCGGCCCGCGGTCGACTGCTACGCTTCCGCTCATGACGCACGACGCTCTGCTCCCCCGCGCCAAGCCCGTGAACGTCGCTGCCGAGCTGCTCGCCAGTCGCGACGAAGAACCAGTCGAGAGCCTCGAGGAGGTCGAAAGGGCCTGGGCCGCGGAGATCGAGCGGCGGGCGCGGCGGGTCCTGTCCGGCGGGGCGGCGGGGCGAACCTGGGCCGAGGTCAAGGACCGGATCGAGCGGCGCCTGGCGGAGTAGTGCCGGCGCCCCTCCTCATCGAGCCCGAGGCCGATCAGGAGTTGGAGGAAGCGGCCTCCGGAGGTGGCGATGAAGCTAGGCGCCGCCTTCCGCACCAAGCCCGATTTCTCGGAGGGCGGTGTCCGCCGTCACCGCCCGCGTGCCGTGGACCAGCTCGTTGATGCGCCGCGGCGAGACGCTGATGCTCTTGGCGAGACGATACTGGCTGATGCCCAACGGGCGGAGAAACTCCTCCAGGAGGATCTCGCCGGGATGGATGGGCGGAAGCTTCTTCGTCACGGCTGGCTCCTAGGGTGAGGCTGGCCGGGCTCAGGGTCGTGCGACGCGGAGCTGCTCGTCAGCCGGCGATGAAGGACCTGCCGAGAGCCCGTCGCGGGCGGTGAGAACGCCCCGTCGGCCCGGATCGACGCCTTCTAAGGGGCTGCGGACAGCTCGTTTCTCGCGTTCGTCGCCTTCTCAGGTGCTCAGAACGTAGCGTCTTCGCAGAGAGGGCCGTTCTGAGGGCCTGCGAACACCCCTTTCGCCGGCGTCAACCTCGTTCCGAGGTGCTCGGAACGCCCCGTCGGCCCAGAGCGACGCGTTCTGAGGTGCTGCGGACGGCTCGTTTCTCGCGTTCGTCGCGTTCTGAGGTGCTGAGAGGGCGATGGCTTGTAAATCATTCCGGTTCACAGGGGGTGTGAACGGCTCTCGATGTAGAAGGTGCCGACCTCGCGGGCACGGCGACCGCGCTGCCCCCGCGGTGCCGCGTTGCCGGCGCCGAGATCACTCCCTCGCCTCACTCCGCCCTCCGCCAGCTCCCGTCCGGCTGCGGCGTCCACCGCCTCCCCTGGCCGTCCAGCCAGTCGCCGAGAGGCTCGGCGGGATCCGACTCGGAGCCGAAGCGGAGGACGTGGCCGTCGAGGTCGGTCACCTGGCACTCGCGCGAGCCCCAGGGGTAGTTGGTCGGCGGATGGCGCAGGCGGGCGCCGCGGGCCTCGAGCTCGGCGTAGAGCCGGTCCACGCCGGCGGCGGCGATCCACACCCAGGTGCCCGGGTGGCCCTGGTCGCCCTCGGAGAGCATGATCGAGGTGCGGTCGCGGCCCACCGAGGCCAGGGGATCGCTACGCCACTGGAGGCGGAAGCCGAGGCGCTCGACGTAGTAGGCGACGCTGGCGTCGAGATCGGCGACCCGGAAGATGGGGACGGCGGGGCCGAGGTTCGCGGGTGAGGGCACGGCGGCGGGTTCGGGTGGCTCTGGCATGTCACGACTCCTCGTCGTACGAGATGGGGCGGATCGACCTCACCCCAACTCCTGGAACATCACGTACGCGTCGACGAAACCGAGTCGGGCGTGTCGAAACGCCCCCGGCAGCGTACCGACGATCCGAAAGCCGAGCCGCTGCCAGAGCCGCACCGCCGCCTCGTTGGTGGAGACCACGAAGTTGAACTGCATGGCGCGGAAGCCGAGCCGGCGCGCTTCGGCCAGGCTGTGCTCCCCCATGCGCCGGCCCATGCCCGCGCCACGGGCCGCCGGCGAGACCATGTAGGCGGCGTTGGCGACGTGGGAGCCCAGCGCGGGCTGGTTGGGCCTGAGGACGTAGGTGGCCACCACCCGCCCGTCGACCTCCGCCACGTAGGTGTGGGTGTCGCGGCGGAACCAGTAGGCCAGCGCTTCCTCGCGCGGGGTCCGCGGGTCGAAGGCGTAGGTGTCGCCGGGCGCGACCACCGCGTGGAAGATGCTCCAGACGGCGTCTTCGTCGGCTCGGGTGGCGGGCCGGATCATGGCCCAGGCTAGGGCCGACGGGTTCGGGCTGTCAATGTGGAGTCCTGTTCGGCTCGGCGACTCTGGCTCGTGCCGTGCACGGGCGGCGGGCGCGATGAGACACCAGACCTGGGTTCTGCCCGCCGTCGCCCTGCTCGCGCTGGCCGTGGCCGGAGAGACGGTCGTCGCCGAGACGCCGGCCGAGAGCGCGCCGCAGGAACCGGCCGTCGAGGAACGCTCCGGCGAGCCGCCGCTCGACGACGACGCCCCCTCCGCCCCGCCCGCCGGATGGTTCACCGATCTGCGCGACACGGTCACCAGCGACATGTCGCGCTTCTACCGCCGGCGGCGGGCGATGCGCTTCGGGGGCGTCCTCGCCGGCGCCGGGGTGCTGGCCAACACCGACGGCGACGAGGAGGTCCAGACCTGGTACCGCGAGGACGTGCGGACGGCGTCGGGCGACGAGTGGGCGGCGGATCTCGAGAGGCTGGGCCGGATGGAGACGGTCGGCCTGCCGCTCCTCGCCGGCGGGCTCCTCGTCGGCCTGGCGCCGAGGGAGGGCGCCGCGCCGCCCATCCGCTGGCTGCGCGGCACCGCCCGCGCCTACGTCGTCGGCACGCCGGCGCTCCTCTACCTCCAGCCGCTGACCGGAGGCAACCGGCCCGCCGAGGGGCTGGGCTCGGACTGGCAGCCGTTCGTGGGCCAGAACGGCGTCTCCGGGCACGCCTTCGTGGGCGCCGTGCCGTTCCTCACCCTGGCGCGGCAGACGGACCGCTCGTGGCTGCGCGTCCTCGCCGTCGTCGCCTCGACCGCCGGCGGCTGGGCGCAGTTCCACGTCGACCAGCACTACCTGTCGCAGTTCGCCCTCGGCTGGTGGCTGGCCTGGGAGGCCACCGACGCGATCGCCGAGTCCGACGCGCGGCTCCTCGGCGAGGGTGAGGAGCCGCGGGTGGCGGTCCTGCCGGTGGCGGCGGAGGGCGGCGGCGGGGTGCTGGTCAGCGTGAGATTCTGAGCGGGCGCGGGCGGGCTAGACTCCCGCGGATGACTGCCGCCTCGAGGCGACGTTCGACTCAAACCTCGCGGCGCCGAACGTGGTCCCGCAACCAGTCGAGGAAGGAGGACCGGTCGAGATCTCCGGCAGCCAAGGCCAACATGAGCTGCTCCTGCTCGTCGGTTGCCGCCGCGATCTCAAAGCCGTTCAGCACCAGAAAGGTTTCCACGGCTGCGTGTCCCACCCGCTTGTTGCCGTCGAGGAATGGATGGTTTTGCACCAGCGAGAAGCCGAGCGCCGCCGCCTTCTCGACGACCGTGGGATAGAGGTCCTCACCGCCGAAGCTCATCCGACGTTGGGCCAGCGCGGACTCGAGAGCACCGAGGTCACGGATTCCATGCGATCCACCCGAGGTCTCGATCACGAGACGGTGCAGCTCGGTCACTTCCGCCAGGCTCAGATAGCGCATCAGCTCAGTCGGCGGTAGAGCTCCCGATTTTTCTCGAGCACGTATCGCGCCGCCGAGTCGAAGTCGCCGACCTCACGATTGAGCAGGTCGAGCACGGCGGCCGTCGCCAGATCCTCCGGCCTCACTCCTAACCGCTGCGCCTCGCCGCGAAGCTTGTCGGCCTGCGGTTCTGAAAGCTCGATGGGAATTCTCGTCATCGATCACCTCCAGCCAAATCCTAGCATCCGCAGTGCGTTGCCGAATCTTGAAGATCGCCTCCGGCCGCGTGAGCGCCCGTCGAGCCCAGCCCCGGCGATACACTCCTGCCCGATGACCGCGAAGCCCCCCGCCCCCGCCGACTTCATCCGCGCCCGCGTCGCCGCCGACGTGGCGGCGGGCGCGAACGGCGGGCGCGTCGCCACCCGCTTCCCGCCCGAGCCGAACGGGTACCTCCACATCGGGCACGCCAAGTCGATCGTGCTCAACTTCGGGATCGCCGCGGAGTACGGCGGCACCTGCAACCTGCGCTTCGACGACACCAACCCGCTGACCGAGGACCCGGAGTACGTCGCCGCCATCGAGGAGGACGTGCGGTGGCTGGGGTACGACTGGGGGGAGCGGGAGTACTTCGCGTCGGACTACTTCGGGCGGCTCTACGAGTGCGCGGAGGAGCTGGTGCGGCGCGGGCTCGCCTACGTCGACGACTCGACGGAGGCGGAGATCCAGGAGCTGCGGGGGACGGTGTCGGAGCCGGGGCGGGCGAGCCGGTTCCGGGAGCGGTCGGCGGAGGAGAACCTCGACCTCTTCCGCCGCATGCGGGCGGGCGAGCTCCCCGACGGCGCCTGCGTCCTCCGCGCCAAGGTCGATCTGGCCGCCGCCAACATGAAGATGCGCGACCCGGTGATCTACCGCATCCGGCACGCGCACCACTACCGCTCGGGCGACGAGTGGCCGATCTACCCGATGTACGACTTCGCGCACCCGCTCTCGGACGCCTTCGAGCGCATCACGCACTCGCTCTGCACGCTGGAGTTCGAGAACAACCGCGAGATCTACGACTGGCTGGTCGAGAGCCTCGGCTTCGACGACCCGCGGCCGCGGCAGATCGAGTTCGCGCGGCTCAACCTGTCGTACACGGTGCTCTCGAAGCGGCGCCTCCTCGAGCTGGTGCGCGGGCGCCACGTCGCCGGCTGGGACGACCCGCGGATGCCGACGCTCTCCGGCCTCCGCCGCCGCGGCGTCACCCCCGAGGCGATCCGCGACTTCTGCGCCACCATCGGGGTGGCGAAGGCGAACAGCCTGGTCGACGTCGCCCAGCTCGAGCACTCGGTGCGGAACGACCTCAACTTCCGCGCCCCGCGGGTGATGGCGGTGCTCGATCCGCTGAAGGTGACGATCGCCAACTTCCCCGACGGCGAGGAGGAGTGGATCGACGCCCCCTACTGGCCGCACGACGTGGGCAAGGAGGGGAGCCGGCCGGTGCCGTTCTCGCGCACGCTGTGGATCGAGCGCGACGACTTCCGGCTCGAGCCGCCCAAGGGCTTCCACCGGCTCTCCCCCGGCGCCGAGGTGCGGCTGCGCTACGCGTACTTCCTGCGCTGCGAGGAGGCGGTCACCGATCCGGCGACCGGGGAGGTCGTGGAGCTGGTGTGCACGATCGACCCGGCCACCCGCGGCGGGTCGGCGCCGGACGGGCGGCGGGTGCGCGGGACGATCCACTGGGTGTCGGCGGCGCACGCGGTGCCGGTGGAGGCGCGGCTCTACGACCGGCTCTTCCTCGCCGAGGACCCCGGCGCGGCGGAGGACTGGCTGTCGCTCCTCAACCCCGAGTCGCTGGTGGTGCGGGGCGGCGGGTGGGCGGAGCCGTCGCTCGCCGGGGCCGAGCCGGGCGCGTGCTTCCAGCTCGAGCGGCTGGGCTACTTCGTGGTCGACCGCGACTCGGCGACGAACGGGCGGCTGGTGCTCGACCGCACCGTCACCCTGCGCGACACCTGGGCGAAGATCGCCGGCCGCAACGACGACGAGACGCGGAGCGAGGGCCGCTTCGTGGACCTCGGGCGGGAGGCGGCGGCCGTGGGAGCGGCCGAGGCGGCCGAGGAGCCGCCGCCCGACCGCCCCGCCATCCCCCGCGATCCCTTCGCCGGCCTCTCCCCCGACGCCCGCGCCGCCGCCGAGGAGTACCGCGAGCTCGGCCTCTCCGCCGACGACGCCCGCGTGATCGCCGCCGACCCGGCGACCGCCGGCTTCTTCGACGGCGCCCGCCGCGAGCACGCCAACCCGCGGGCGATCGCCGCCTGGCTGGTCAACGAGCTGCCGCCCCACGCCGCCGGACGCCCGCTCGCCGAGCTCCCGTTCGGACCCGCCGAGTTGGCCGAGCTGGTGGCGCTGGTCGACGACGGCACCATCTCCGGGAAGACCGCCAAGGACCTCCTCGCCGAGCTCGCCCGCCGCGGCGGCTCGCCGCGCGCCCTGGTCGCCGAGCGCGGGCTCGAGCAGCTCTCGGACGCCACGGCGGTGGCCACCGCGGTGTCGAACGTCCTCGGCCGCCACTCGGACGAGGTGGCCCGCTACCGCGCCGGCGAGACGCGGCTCCTGGGCTTCTTCGTCGGCCAGGTGATGCAGGCGACGGGCGGGCGGGCGAACCCGCGGCTGGTCAACGAGCTCCTGCGCGACCGCCTCGCCGGCTGAGGGCCCGTGCGTCAACCCTCCCGCGGCGGCAGGCGGAGGTCGCCGGCGGCGTCGAAGGACACCGCGCCGCGGGCGAAGGGGCGGCGCCAGGGGCCGAAGCGGAGCACGCCGGCGCGGCCGATCTCCCTCATCCCGGCCCTCTCCGCCGCCCGCCGGGGCGCCTCGTTCCAGCGCGCGATCAGCGCCACCTTGCGGCGGTGGCCGCGCTCGCGCACGTGCCGCTCGCTCCACGCGGCGGCGACGGCGAGGAGGCCGCGGCGGCGGAGCGCCGGGGTGGTGTACGCCTGCCCGAGCAGCACGTCGCCGTCGTCGAGCGCGAGCGCGCGGCCGAGGTAGGGGAGGTCGACCCGGCCGGTGACGTAGGTGCGGAAGTGGACCGGCTCGCCGTCGGGCCGCGCCAGCACGCAGTCGTGGCCGGCGTCGAGCCAGCCGCGCACCCGGGCGGCGTCGAGAGCCGGGTGGAGCGCCAGGAGGAGCGGGACGTCGGCGGCGGTGAGCGGCGCCCAGTCGAGCGCCGGGGCCGCCGGCTCGGCGGCCGGCCCCGCCTCGTCCGAGACGACCTCCGAGACCATCACCGAGAACTCGCGGCGGACCAGCCAACCGGGCAGGGCGAGCAGCGCGCGGCGGGTGCCCAGGGCGCGCCGGAAGTCGGCGAAGAGCGCGAGCGACGCGCGGAGCATCGGCGGATGATCGCACGCGGGCGGCGGCGAGGCGCCGCCGCGCGGATAGGATGGCCGGCCGTCGCGCGCCGGGCTCGGCCGCGCCACCCGCGGAGGTCACGAGGAGAGAGATGGAGCTGAGCGAGACGTTCCCGCCTCCGCCGGCGGCGCCCGGCAGCCGCACCGTCGAGCGACAGCGCTGGGAGCGGGTCGCCGCCGGCTTCCGCGACTTCTTCGACGCGCCCTCCACCCGCTACTACCGGCGTTGCGAGGAGGCGCTGGTCGAGCGCGCCGCCGGGCCGCTCGCCGGCCGCCGGGTGCTCAAGCTCGACCTCTGGAACGAGGCGTTCAACACCCGCATCCTCCACTGGATGGCCGAGCAGGGGGCGGAGGTCCACGGCCTCGACCTCAGCCGCAACGTGACCTTCGCCGCCCGCCGCAACCGCCGAAGGACGGCGGCGCCGCTGCGCCTCCTGTCGGCCGACATCCGGGAGCTGCCGTTCGCCGCCGGCTCGTTCGACCTCGTCTACACCATGGGGACGATCGAGCACATCGCCGAGTACCGGCAGACGCTGGCCGAGGTGCGCCGCGTGCTCGTGCCGGGCGGCCGGGCGATCGTCGGCGTGCCCCACCGCTGGAACCTCTTCCTCCGCCCGCTCCTCGTCGAACTCCTGGCCCGCTGCGGGCTCTACCCGTACGCCCCGGAGAAGAGCTTCAGCGCGCCGGAGCTCAGGCGCGACCTCGAGGCGGCGGGGCTCGCCGTCCTCGCGCGCACCGGCATCCTCACCCTGCCGGGGCTGGTGCGCATGGCGGACGTCTACCTCTACAACCGCGGCATCCCGCTCTACCGCCTGTCGCCGCTGGTGGTGGCGCCGTTCGAGCTGCTCGAGACCCGCTGGCGCTGGCCGGGCCGCTTCGGGTACCTGCTGACGATGGTCGCCGAGCGGCCGGCGGCGCAGGCGTAGCGGCCGGCGTGGAGACGACCGACCCGGCGAACCTCGCCGCGCTCGTCCCGGCGGCGGCGCGGCAGCTCCTCGCGCTCGCGGTGCTGGCGGGCGCCGC
>DATABP010000432.1:0-1605 GCA_036259515.1 Thermoanaerobaculia bacterium
GGTCGAGCGGCGCGAGGTCGGCCTCCGCGAGCCGGGCGGCGGCGGTGACCACCACCTCGGTCAGCATGCGCGCCGACTCGTAATCGTCGCCGACCACCCGCCGGTACCAGGCGAGGTCCTCGTAGTTGGTGTGGTACGAGACGCCCGGGCTGCCGCCGGCGCCGAGCGAGATCGAGGGCACGCCGAGGTGGCCGTAGAAGCCGACGTGGTCCGAGCCGCCGCCGAGCGCGCCGAGCCGCGGCTCCCCCTCGTCGCCGGCCCAGGCCGCGAACACCGTCGTCTCCGGCGCGCCGGCCTGCGCCGCCTCGCGGCTGGCGGCGATCACCAGCTCGGCGAGCGACGGCGTGGCGCTGGCGCGGAAGCGCGGTCCCATCGCCGCCATGTCGAGGTTGACGTAGGCGACGGCGTTCTCCGCCAGGTCGGCGGCGTGCGCCTCGACCCACTCGACGGAGCCGAGGATGCCGAACTCCTCCGCCGCCCAGTGGGCGAAGACGATCGAGCGGTCCGGGCGCCGCCCCTCGCGCGCCGCCTGGGCGAACGCCCGCGCCGCCTCGAGCACCAGGATCGAGCCGGCGTTCGGATCGCCGGCGCCGAACGACCAGGCGTCGTGGTGGCAGCCGACGATCACCTTCTGCTCCGGGAAGCGCTCGCCCACCAGCGTGCCGACGACGTTCGCCGTGCGCACCAGCCGACGCTCCTGCTCGACGCGGAGGCGCACGCGCAGCTCGTCGCCGCCGGTCAGCCGGTAGTTGAACGGCAGCGCCCCCTGCCACTCCTCGGGGACGGCGGGACCGGTCATCCGCGACAGGATCTCGGCGGCGGCGGCCCAGCCGACCGGCTGCACCGGGATGCCGGGGAAGTCGACGGCGTCCGGGTCGAGCCGCTCGACGGCGGCGCCGCCGCCAGCGGCGTCGTCCGTGGCCAGCGCCGGCACGAACGGCGTCAGCGGATCGCCGGGATAGGGCAGGGTGAGGACCGAGCCGCGCTGGATCGCCGTCCCGTTCGCCCAGCCGCCCTCCGGCCACATCCGCCCGCGCACGTAGCCGCCGTCCTCGGGATCGCCGTAGATCACCAGCCCGACGGCGCCGGCCTCCTCGGCGAAGCGCGCCTTGTAGCCGCGGAAGTTGCCGCCGTAGCGGGCGACGACGATCTTCCCCGCCACCTCGACGCCGAGCGCGGCGAGGCGGGCGAAGTCCTCCTTGGTGCCGAAGTTGGCGTAGACGACCCCCGCCTCGACCTCGCCCGAGCCGCTGTAGGCGTTCCAGCCGTAGTCGAGCTCCGGGTGATCGCTCCACGGGTCGCCGGGGAAGGCGGCCTCCTGGAGCTCGAGCGGCACCCGCTCGGGCGAGACGACCGTCAGCTCGGCCCGCACCGGCCGCGGCAGGTAGAGGTCGAGCTCCTGCACCTCGACCTCGAGCCCCATCGCCGCCATCTCCCGCGCCAGCGCGTCGATCACCTCGCGGTCGCCGGGGCTGCCGGCGACGTGGGGCCGCGACGAGAGGAGGTCGTGCCAGGCGGAGAGCCGCGCCGGATCCACCGCCGCGCGCAGCGCCGCCTCGTCGGCGAGCTGCCCGGCGCGCCGGCCCGGCGCGAACCCCGGCAGCG
>DATABP010000433.1:0-6468 GCA_036259515.1 Thermoanaerobaculia bacterium
GGCCGCCGCCGCCGCGGCGAGCCGGCCCGCGCCGCGCCGCCGCCCGCCTCCCCGCCTACGGCACCACCGCACGGCCGATGGTGTTCTCGTCGGTGCCGAACCACAGCGTCCGCGTCGGCGGGTGGAACACCATGTGGCGCACCGAGCCGCCGCCGCTTTCGATCGGGGTGATCGAGAAGAAGCGCTCCGCCGCCGGGTCGAAGCCGACCAGCCGGTTGGGCTCGGTGCCGCTCTCGACGAACCAGATCCGCCCCCGGCCGTCGGCCGCCATCGCGTAGGGCCGCGCCTCGGCGCCGCCCGGCACCGGCCACTCCGCGAACGAGCCGTCCGCCGGGCGGTAGCGGCCGAGGAAGCCCTCGGCGTAGTCGACGTACCACACGCTGCCGTCGCCGGGGACCGCCAGCCGCCGCGGGCGGGCGCCGGAGCGCGGCAGGTCGACCTCGGTCAGCGTCATCGTCTCGGGATCGACGAAGGCGAGCTTGTTGGTGCCGAACTCGGTCAGCCAGGGCCGGCCGTCGGCGGCGACGACGATGCCGTAGGGCCGCGCCCGCTCGCTGGGCACGGCGATCAGCCGCACCTGCCCGGTGGCCGGATCGAGGCGGCCGACCGAGTTGCCGCCCTGGGCGGTGAACCAGATCTCGCCGCCGGCGCCGAAGACCAGCGTGTGCGGGTCGCCCGCGCCCTCCTCCGGGGTGGCGATCTTCTCGATCGCGCCGGTCGCCGGGTCGAGCCGGCCGACGTGGGCGGCGCGGTTGCCGGCGTACCACACGCGGCCGTCGCCGGCGACGATCAGGTTGTGCGGCCCGGTGCCCTCCGGCAGGTCGTGCTTCTCCATCGCGCCGCTCTCTGGGTCGAGCCAGGCGAGGTAGTCGCCGCGCTGGCCGACGAACCACACCCTGCCGTCCGGCGCCACGAAGGGATCGCGCGGGCGGCTGGCCTCCCAGGGGACCGGCCACTCGCGGAGGTCGACGGCGACCACCTCCGCCGCGGCGGGCGGCGCGGCCCCGGCAACCTGCGGCGAGGAAGCGAGGGCGAGGGCGAGGGCGGCGGCGAGCGGGCTGGCGAGGATCGTCATCGGGCCTCCTTGCGGCCGGAGGGTGCCGGCCGCCGGCGATTGTAGCGAGCCGCCGCGGCCGGCGCCGGCGACCACCTCGACAGACCGACCGAGGATCGGGACGGTTCCCGCTCGACCCGCCGCACCTCTGCGGGCCGGCAGGCGTCGAGCCCTTCGCCGGCTTCGAGGTCGTCGAGCAGGTTGCGGACCGGCACCCGCGTGCCGGCGAAGACCGGCGTGCCGCCGAGTACGTCGGGCGACGAGGTCACGACGTGGGAACGACGGGGGCCGTCGCTCGATCGGACGCTCGCGCCCTCAATCCACGCTGAGCACCGCCAGGAAGGCCTCCTGCGGGATGTCGACGCGGCCGACGCGCTTCATCCGCTTCTTGCCCTCCTTCTGCTTCTCGAGCAGCTTGCGCTTCCTGGTGATGTCGCCGCCGTAGCACTTGGCGAGGACGTTCTTGCCGGCGGCGCGGACGGTCTCGCGCGCGATCACCCGGCTGCCGATCGCCGCCTGGATGGCGACCTCGAACATCTGGCGCGGGATCAGCTCGCGCATCTTGTCGACCAGCGACTTGCCGCGGTCGTAGGCCTTGTCGCGGTGGACGATCAGGGAGAGGGCGTCGACCGGCTCGCCGTTGACCAGCACGTCGAGCTTGACGAGGTCGCTGCGGCGGTGGCCGGTGTAGTGGTAGTCGAAGGAGGCGTAGCCGCGGGAGACCGACTTCAGGCGGTCGTAGAAGTCGTGGATCACCTCGGCGAGCGGGAAGTCGTACTCGATGAGCACGCGGTCGGAGGACAGGTACTCCAGCTTGACCTGCTCGCCGCGGCGGTCCTCGGCCAGGGTGAGGATGCCGCCCACGAAGTCGCTGCGGGTGAGGATCGTCCCGCGGATGAACGGCTCCTCGAGGTAGTCGACCTTCACGGCCGGCGGCAGCTTCGCCGGGCTGTCGATCTCGATCCGCTGCCCGTCGGTGGTGTGGACGACGTTCCTCACCCCCGGCGCGGTGGTGATCAGGTCGAGGTCGAACTCGCGCTCGAGCCGCGCCTGGACGATCTCCATGTGGAGGAGACCGAGGAAGCCGCAGCGGAAGCCGAAGCCGAGCGCCGCCGACGACTCCGGCTCGAAGCTGAACGAGGCGTCGTTGAGGCGCAGCTTCTCCATCGCGTCGCGCAGGTCCTCGTAGTCGTCCGCCGACACCGGGTAGAGGCCGGCGAAGACCATCGGCTTGACCTCCTGGAAGCCGGGGAAGGCCTCCGCGGTGGGCCGGCCGGGATGGGTGAGGGTGTCGCCGATCTGCGCCTGGATCAGGTCCTTGATCCCGGCGTAGAAGAAGCCCACCTCGCCCACCGAGAGCGCCTCGACCGCCACCGCCTTGGGGGTGAAGACGCCGAGCTGGTCGACCGCGTAGACGCGCCCCGAGGCCATGAAGCGCACCTTCTCCCCCGGCCGCAGCGTGCCGTCGATCACCCGCACCAGGCAGGCGACGCCGCGGTAGGGGTCGTACCAGGAGTCGAAGAGGAGCGCCTTGAGCGGCGCCTCGGGATCGCCGGCCGGCGGCGGCACCGCGGCGACCAAGCGCTCCAGCACGTCGTCGACGCCGATCCCCTGCTTCGCCGACACCAGCACGGCGTCGGAGGCGTCGATGCCGACCACCGACTCGATCTGCTCGCGCACCCGGTCCGGCTCGGCCGACGGCAGGTCGATCTTGTTGATCACCGGCACCAGCTCGAGGTCGCCCTCGACGGCGAGATAGGCGTTGGCGAGCGTCTGCGCCTCCACCCCCTGCGCCGCGTCGACCACCAGGAGCGCCCCCTCGCAGGCGGCGAGCGAGCGCGACACCTCGTAGGAGAAGTCGACGTGGCCCGGGGTGTCGATCAGGTTGAGGAGGTAGGTCTCGCCGTCGGCGGCGCGGTAGGAGAGCCGCACCGCGTGCGCCTTGATGGTGATCCCCCGCTCGCGCTCGAGGTCCATTGCGTCGAGCACCTGCGCCTGCATCTCGCGGTCGGAGAGCGCCCCCGTGCGCTCGAGGATGCGGTCGGCGAGGGTCGACTTGCCGTGGTCGATGTGGGCGATGATCGAGAAGTTGCGGATGCGCTGGTGCGGCTTCATGGTGCTCCGGCTGCGGGGGAGGCGGGCGCCGCGGCGCGCGGCGGGCCGGCGATGAGAACCGTCGCCGGCGCCGCGCTATTTTCCGCCGCCGGGCGCGCCCCTATCCCGCCGCCGCCAACGCCGCGAACGGGTCCTCGTCGGCGCTCCTGCCGTAGACCACCGGCACCGGCACGTCCAGGAGCCGCAGGTAGACCAGGAGCTGCCCGCGGTGGTGGTAGAGGTGGTTGAAGGCCAGCATGCGCATCAGGCCGAGGCGGGGGACGGTGAACACCTCCCGCTCGCCGACCGTCAGCCGCCAGGGGGCGACGGCGCTCTCCTCGGAGAGGCCGGAGAGGAACTCGGCGGCCTCGGCGATCGCGGCGTCGTGCGTGGCGAGGAGCGCCGCCGAGCTCTCCGCCGGCTGCGGCTCGAAGTCGACGCCGGCGGCGTCGAGGCCGTCCGCCGCCGCCATCCGCGAGATCGCGCCGGGCAGCGCGGCGACGTGCTGGGCGAGCTGCCCCAGGGTCATCGACCTCGGGTGCGGCCGCCAGCCGAGATGCGCCTCGGGCACGCGCTCGAGGACGCGCCGGCTGGCGCTCGCTTCCTGGTGCAGCTCGGCGACGAGGGCTTGGGCGGCGGGGTGCATTCCATGTCTCCTCTGAGGAAGGTCGCTTGCGAAGTGCAAGTGAAGCCACTCTAGCCCCGAGGCTTGCAAAACGCAAGTGACGTGTTAGCCTGCACTCGTGCCCCGCCGCGACGCTCCCGCGCCCGCCCCCATCGAGCCCGCCCGCTCCCCCTGCCCGATCGCTTCGGCGCTCGACCTCCTGGGCGACAAGTGGACGCTGATCGTCGTCCGCGACCTCCTGCTCTTCGACAAGCACCGCTTCGCGGACCTCCTCGCCTCGGGCGAGGGCATCTCCACCAACGTCCTCGCCGAGCGCCTGGCCCGCCTCGAGGCCGCCGGCCTCGTCGTGCGCCGCCGCTATCAGGAGCGCCCGCCGCGCGACGAGTACCACCTGACGCCCTGCGGCCGCGACCTCCTGCCCGTGCTGCGCGAGATGATCGCCTGGGGCAACCGTCACATCCCGGGCACGCTGCGGCCGCCGCCGGGGTGGCGCCGTTGAGCTCATCGTCCGTCATGCCGCAGGATAGGCCGATGACGTCGGACGATACCGCCGAGATCCCGCGGATCCGGCTCGGTTTGCTCCTGTGGCTCTCCGGAATGCTCGGCGTGGGCGTCGTCACGGCCACGGTGCTGCCCCAACTGTTGGGTGAGGTGACCCTCCCTGCGCCCCTGTGGGCGGTTTCGCTGGCGAGCCTCGCGCAGAGCTCGGTCCTCGTCGCGCTCGCCGTGTGGTCGGGCGTTGCGCTCGCGCCGAAGGTCGGCCTCCGCGCCCCCGCGTTCGAGGCAGCGGTGACGGCCCGATCGATCGGGTCGGCCCTCCGGCCGCAGCTCCTCCCCGGCCTCGTCGCCGGCGCGCTGGCGGGTGCCGGGCTCTTCGCCGTCGGCGGTTACGCCTCACCCGCGGCCCTCGCGGAGGTCCAGCAGCGGTTCGCCCTGCCGATTCTCGCCCGCGTGCTCTATGGCGGCATCACGGAGGAGTTGCTCCTGCGGTGGGGGCTCATGACGGCGCTGGTCTGGGTGGCGTGGCGACTCCTGCAACGTCGGAGGGGGACCCCACGGGCGGTCTACGTCTGGCTCGCCATCGTCGTCAGCGCGTTGCTGTTCGGCGCCGGTCACTTGCCGGCGGCGGCGATGCTGATCGGGGAGCTCACGGGCGACGTGGTGCTGTTCGTCGTCGGCGTGAACGCCTCCTTCGGAGCGCTGTTCGGCTGGCTGTTCTGGCGATACGGCCTGGAAGCGGCGATGATCGCTCACGCGACCGCACACGTCGTGAGCCACGTCGCGGGCCTGCTCTGAGGCGCGGCATGACGATGGCGGCGCCCGGTGATACCTTCCCGCCGCGTGACTGAGCAGGCCACTCCCGAGCTCCGCGTCCCCGGCAGGACCCTCGTCGTCATGCCGGCCTACAACGCCGCGGCCACCTTGGAGCGGGTCGTCCGCGAATTGCCGGCGGGGTGGTACGACGAGGTGCTGGTGGTCGACGACGCGAGCCGGGACGAGACGGCGGCGATCGCGCGGCGGCTGCCGGTCGAGCTGGTCGTCCATCCCGAGAACCGCGGCTACGGGGGCAACCAGAAGACCTGCTACCGCGAGGCGCTCGCCCGCGGCGCCGAGTACGTCGTGATGCTCCACCCCGACTACCAATACCACCCGGGCATCCTGCCGGCGGCGCTGACCGTGCTCAAGCTCGACATCTGCGACGTCGTGCTCGGCAACCGCATCCGCACGCGGAGAGAGGCGCTCGCCGGCGGCATGCCGCGCGTCAAGTACCTCGCCAACCGCGGGCTGACGCTGATCGAGAACCTGCTCTCCGGGCAGAACCTCGGCGACTGGCACTCCGGCTTCCGCGCCTACCGGCGCCGGGTGCTCGAGACGGTGCCCTTCGAGGCCAACAGCGACGACTTCGTCTTCGACTCGCAGCTCCTGGTGCAGGCGGTCCACTTCGGCCTGCGGCTGGGCGACGTGCCGGTGCCGGCGCGCTACTTCGCCGAGGCGAGCAGCATCTCCTTCGGCCCCGCGGCCCGCTACGCCGTCCAGACGATGGGCACCTTCGCCGCCTGGTACCTCCACCGGGCCGGCGTGCGGCGGAGCCCCCGCTTCCGCGCCGCCGGCGCCTGAGCCCGCGGCGTCTCGCTCCCGGCGCACGCGGTCGAGGTCCCAGACCAGGAGCGCGGCGTCGGCGTGGTCCGGCGCCCCCCACAGGCGCTCGAGGTAGCCCCCCATCCGCCGTGCCATGCGGCTCGACTGGAAGCGCATCTCGCGCTGGAGCGGGAAGCCGACGGTGTCGCCGTAGACGATGCGGTCGAGCTCCCAGGGGCTCCGCCGGTGCAGCACCAGCCAACGGGCGGGAGCGGCGAGGAGCGCCCGCGGCTCCGGCTCGACGAAGTTGCGGAAGTCGAACCCGGAACGGAAGAGGATCGTCTCCGCCGGCGACAGCAGCACGCGGCGGCGGTGGACCTCCTCGGCGACGCGCAGGTGCGTCTGCCACGTCCAGGTGGGCAGGGAAGGCATCTCGATCACCGCCTCGTCGCCCGGCGAGGCCGCCAGCCGGCGGTAGAACTCCGGCAACGCCGCGGGCGTGGCGTAGGCGGTCGGCGGCCGTACGAAGTCGACGAAGTCGTCGTGGGTGAGGAAGGAGCTGGTGAGGAGGCGCGCGTCGAGGAAGGGGCCGCCCAGGACGAGGAGCGGCACCGCC
>DATABP010000434.1:0-3300 GCA_036259515.1 Thermoanaerobaculia bacterium
TCGGAGTCGGCGCCGCTCTACCAGGAGCTGGTGGTCGACGAGCAGTGGGTGGACTTCATCTCCGGCGACGCCTCGTTCCACCGCGACCCGTACCTCTTCACCATCTTCAGCCGGGTGAAGAGCGACGACCTGGTGCCGAAGGTGGAGCAGGCGATCGAGGAGCACGTCGAGCGGCTCAAGACGCAGCCGGTCGACGCGGCGCGCCTGGAGCGCGTCAAGTCGCACCTGCGCTACGACTTCGCGCTCGGGCTCGACACGCCGGGGGCGGTGGCCTTCGCCGCCGCCGAGATGATCAACCTCACCGGCGATGTCGATCCCTGGAACACGCTCTACCGCCGCTACCAGGCGGTCACCGCGGCCGACGTGCAGCGCGTCGCGCGGCAGGTGTTCCGCGACGCGAACGAGACGCTGGTGACCCTCGCCCACCGGCCGGCCGCGCCGGAGACCCCGCCGACCGTCGAGGGCACCACCGAAGAGGAGGGACGATGAGCCGCCGCCCGCACGTCACCCGCATCGCCGCCGCGGCGGCCGCCGCGCTCGCCGCCGGCGCGCTCGCCGGTGCCCCCGCCGCCGCCCAGGAGGCCGCCGTGGAGACCGCGAAGCCCGCCATCGAGCTGGTCACCCTGCCGAGCCCGGAGTCGCCGCTCGTCGCCGTGCGGCTGATGCTCGACGTCGGCTCGATCCACGACCCGGCCGGCAAGGAGGGGCTGGCCGCGCTGACCGGGCTGATGGTCGCCCAGGCCGGCACCAGCGAGCGGAGCTACTCCGAGCTGGTCGAGGCCCTCTATCCGATGGCGGCGTCGATCGGCGTCTCGACCGACCGCGAGGTGACGGTGATCTCCGGCCAGGTCCACCGCGACACCCTCGCCGAGTACACCGCGCTCCTGACCGAGGCGGTGCTCTCGCCCGGCTTCGCCGCGGCCGACTTCGAGCGCAACAAGGAGCAGCTCGCCGCCTTCCTCACCTCGACCCTGCGGTCGGCGAACGACGAGCTCCTCGGCCTCGAGGCGCTCCAGGACACGATCTTCGCCGGCCACCCGTACGGGCATCCGCCGGCGGGCAGCGTCCAGGGGCTGGCGGCGATCACCCTCGACGACGTCAAGAGGTTCTACGCCGAGCACTACACGCGCGGCAACCTGATGCTCGGCGTCGCCGGCGGCTACCCCGAGGGCTACGTCGAGCGGCTGGTCGCCCGGCTGGGCGGGCTCCCGGCCGGCAGCGAGGGGCGGATGCCGCTGCCCGACCCGCCGAAAGTCGAGGGCCGCCGCTTCACGCTGATCGACAAGGAGGCCGGCGCGGTGGGCATCCACTTCGGGTACCCGCTGCCGCTCGACCGCGCCGACGACGACTGGTACCCGCTCCTGGTCGCCAACAGCTACCTGGGCGAGCACCGCACCTTCCACGGGCGACTGATGCAGCAGCTCCGCGGCCTCCGCGGCCTGAACTACGGCGACTACTCGTACATCGAGTACTGGGAGGCGCCGCCGTTCACCTCGGCGCCGTCGCCCGGCGTGCCGCGCCGCCAGCAGTACTTCAGCGTGTGGATCCGCCCGGTGCGCCCGGAGACGGCCCACTTCGCGCTGCGGAACGCCCTCTACGAGGTCGAGCGCCTGGAGGCGAACGGGATGACCGAGACCGACTTCGAGCTCACCCGCGACTTCCTGGTCAACTACTCGAAGCTGTGGGCGCAGAGCCTGTCCGACCGGCTGGGCTTCCACATGGACAGCCGCTTCTACGGCATGCCGTACTACATCGACGAGATCGAGCGCCGGCTCGGCGAGCTGACCGTCGAGGAGGTCAACGCGGCGGCCAAGAAGTACCTCGGCACCGACGCCTACCAGGCGGTGCTGGTCACCGACGACGCGGCCGCCGTCGCGGCCTACCTCGAGGCCGGCGAGCCGAGCCCGATCACCTACAACGCCGAGGTCCCCGCGGAGGTCACCGAGGGGGACAAGGCGATCCAGAAGCTGCCGGTGAACCCGACGGCGATCGAGATCGTCCCGGTCGGCGAGGTGTTCGAGACGGGGAAGGCGCTCGGCGGGTAACGCCGGACGCCGCGGAGGACCACCGAGCGGGGGGCGCGAGCGCGTCCCCCGCTCGTCGTGTTCAGCGGCCCTCGTCGGCGAGGCGGAGGTAGATCGGCGCGGGTCCGAGCGCGATCCGCCCCGACGGCGGCGGGAGCGGTGCGCCGTCGCGGGCGGTGGCGGCGGCGATCGGGATCGGCGGTGTCCACTCGACCGGCTCCGTGCCGGTCGACCAGCCGACGATCAGCGCGCCGCCGTCCACGGTTCGGAAACGGTACAGCCGCGCCCCCTCCGACCCCGGCAGCCGGCCCTCCGCCAGCGCCCCGTCGAGCTGGCGCAGCATCGTCGCCATGGCGTGCCAGCTCGGGCGGCGCCGCAGCGTGCCGCCCTCCTCCGGCGCCACCAGGCCGTAGCCGCGGGCGATCGCCTGCCACCAGAAGATCCGCTCCACCCGGCCGGAGGCCAGCAGCGGCACGAAGTAGCGCACCAGGTAGTCGGCCTGGGTCTCCTCGTCGACCGCCACCAGCCGTCCCGCCGGCGAGTGCGGGCCCTCCCACAGCGGCCAGTTGACCTCGGTGATCCACGAGCGCGGGGCGCAGGCGGGCGCCTCCTCGGCCAGGGCGGCGAGGAAGCTCGCCTTGCGCACGGCGTCGAAGCCGGCCTGGCGGCTCTCGGGGGCGCCGCGGCGGTCGACGTAGAGGAGGGAGGCGAGGGCGTCGAAGCGAGGCATCCCCGGGTAGCCCAATGCGCCGGCGGTGGCGTGCGGCTCCCAGTCGATCACCCCCGGCCCGAGCACCAGCGCGCCCGGGTGGCGGCGCAGCTCACGGGCGGCGGTCGTCGCCAGCGCGCGGTACTCCTCCGGGCTCCAGATCCCCCACTTGCTGCGGTTGATCGCCTGCCCCACCTGGAACGCCTTGCCGTGGGGGACGAAGCGCGTCGCCAGCTCGACGACGGCGGCGCGCCAGCGCGAGGGGTCCCGCACCAGCACGCGGCTCTGCGGCAGGCTGAACGAGACCTCGAGGCCGCGGCCGGCGAGCGCCGCCGCCAGCGCCTCCTCGTCGTCGTGACGGTCCTCCCACGGGTGGAGGCGGAGGAGGACGTGGCGGACGCCGAGCTCGTCGATCGCCGCCAGCAGCCCCTCGGGATCGGCCGGCCAGGGGCGGACGGCGACCCCGGCGCCGGCGAAGGGCACCGGCTCGCCCGGCGGCGCCGCCTCGATGTCGCGCAGCCGGCGCCAGGCGCGGGGGAGGAGGCGCGCCGCGGCGGCGGCCTGGCG